>JAPTUI010000268.1 GCA_028067895.1 Pseudomonadota bacterium
CCGACGCCGAAGCCGACTCAGAGGCGGCGGCGGCATGAATCGCATCCTGCGACATCGCGCCATCGTCGAAGACGACTGGACGCTGGCGGTGGACACCGCCGCGGTACCCTCGGCGTGCGACCGCTGGATCGTGCCTTTTGCGCGCTGGCGCGCCGAGCGCGACACGCTGCGCGCCGGCGCGCTCGGGGTACTGCTGCCGAACACCGAGGACATCGAGGCGCTCTACCCGCAGATCGCCGCGAGTCCGCTGATCGCGCTGCACTTCCCGACCTTCGCCGACGGCCGCGCACTCACCCAGGCGGTGCTGCTGCGCAATCGGCTCGGCTACCGCGGCGAACTGCGTGCCGTGGGCGACGTGGTGCGCGATCTGGTGTTCTGGCTGGGACGCTGCGGCTTCGATGCCATCGTTCCGCGGCCCGATCAGGATCTCGGCGCCTGCCGTGAGGCGCTCGATGAGATCCGCCTCGCCTACCAGCCGGCCGCCGACGGTCACATCGCGGTCTGGGCGCGCCGCCGCACGGGCGCCGCGGCCCCACCACCCTCAGACGCGCGCTGATGCGGCGTTGACGGCGGCCCAGTGTGCGGCGCGCTGCGCTGTGAGTGCCCCGGCGGGCAGACGCCAACTCCAGTTCGCCGCGCTCTGCGTCCCCGGGGTGTTCAGGCGCGCCTCGCTGCCGAGCCCGAGCAGATCCTGCGCCGGGATGACGGCAAGTTCCCCAACCGTGGCGAGCGCGGCACGCACCATGCCTTCGGGCATCGATTCTGGCGTGACCCCCAGCGTTCGATCGACGTAACCGCGCGTGTGCTCATCGAGGCTGCGATACCACCCGAGCGTGGTGTCGTTGTCGTGCGTTCCGGTGTACACGACGCTGTCCGTGTCGATGCGTGCCGGCAGATGAGGATTATCCGGCGAGCCATCGAACGCGAACTGCAGCACGCGCATGCCGGGCAGCGCGAACCTCTGACGCAGTGCGGTCACCTCCGCGGTGATCAGACCGAGATCCTCCGCCACGATCGGCAGCGTCCCGCGCTCGGCGCGCAGCCGCTCGAGCAGCTCGCGGCCCGGTGTGGGCCGCCACTGACCGCCGCGGGCATCCTCGGCACCCGCCGGCACGGCCCAGTGCGCGGCGAAGGCCCGAAAGTGATCGACGCGCAGCACGTCGAGCCGCGCGAGCTGCGCCCCGAGACGGGCGCGCCAGAATGCGAAGCCGTCGCGCTGCATGACATCCCAGTCGTAGAGCGGATTGCCCCACACCTGCCCGAGCGCGGAGAAGTAATCCGGCGGCACCCCCGCGACGGCTGCCGGACGTCCATCCGGCGCCAGCTGGAATTGCGCCGGGTGCGCCCAGGTCTCCGCCGACATCGGTCCGACGTAAAACGGCAGGTCGCCGAACAGGCGCACACCGCGCTCGTGCGCATAGCGGCGCAGCCGGTTCCACTGCGCAAAAAACTCCCGCTGCGCGATGCCGATCCGCGCAAGATCCACGGCGCCCTCGCGCCGGATGCGCCCGAGCGCATCGGCCTCCCGGGTGCGCAGCGGCGCGGGCCACTCCCACCACGGCAGGCCCGGGCAGCGCGCGCTGATCGCCTCGAACAGCGCGTAATCCTCCAGCCAGGAGCGGGTCGCCGTCGCGAATGCCGCCCGTTCCGCGTCATCGGCCGGCGGCTCGGCCGGGTCGAGCAGCGCCGGATTGCCGGCGAAGTCCGAGCGGGCGAAATACGGCGAGCGGTCCGCGCCGGTCGGCGCGAGCGGCAGGAATTGCCAGACGCTGAAGCCGGCAGCCGCCAGCCAGTCGATGAATGCCCGCCCGCCGCGCCCGAGCGGCGCCTCGAGCGAGGACAGGTGAAGCAGCACCCCGGCGCGACGGCGATCGAAGACGGGCAGCGACGACGTATCCAGGCAATGACTCCGGTGCGCTGGCCTAGCGCTGCGGCAGCTCGAGATCGGCGAACAACGCGGCGGTCTCCTCGGCGCTGCCCGCACGGTGCGCCCGGTCGACCAGGCGCCGATCCAGGTGCGGAGCGAGCAGCTGCGCGAAATCGTACATGAACTTGCGCAGCAGCGTCCCGCGCCGGAACCCGATCCAGGTGGTGTGGGCCGGCAACAGGTGCGAGGCATCGAGCACCGCCAGATCCTGCGCATCCTCGGCCACGGCCATCGGTGCCACGATGCCGACTCCGAGGCCGAGCCGCACGTAGGTGACGATGACGTCGGCATCCTGGGCGGTGATGGCCACGTTCGGCGTCAGTCCCGCTTTGGCGAACGCGTCATTGAGCGACGACGCGCCGGTGAAACTGAAGGTATAGGTGATGAGCGGATGCTTGGCGAGCGCCTGATAGGTCAGTCGCTCGCTGCGCGCGAGCGGATGGGCCCGCGGCACGATCACCACCCGGCTCCAACGGTAGCACGGCAGCACCGTCAACCCGGCGAAGCGCTGCTCCGAGCCGGTGGCGATCGCGCAGTCGATCCGGTCCTGCGCGACCATCGCGGCGATCTGCTCCGAGGTGCCCTGGTGCAGGTTCAGCCGCACGTTCGGGTAGCGCTCGCGGAACTCCCGGATCACCGCCGGCAGCACGTAGCGGGCCTGAGTGTGGGTGGTGCCGATCGACAGACTCCCGCGGCCCTCGTCACGCAGCTCCGTCGACAGTCCGCGGATGCTCTGCACTTCCTGCAACACGCGCAGCGCCCGATCGATGACCTGCTGTCCCGCCGGCGTGATGCGCGTCAGCGTGCGGCCCTCGCGCACGAAGATCTGGAATCCCAGCTCGTCCTCGAGCAGTTTGATCTGCTTGCTCACCCCGGGCTGGGAGGTATGCAGCTTCTGGGCCGCCGCGGTGATGTTCAGTCCGCTCTGGGCGATCGCCGCCAGGTAGCGCAGTTGGTGCAGTTTCATGCGGGCAAGCGTAGCGCAACGCCCCGGGGGCATCCATAACCGCCGCGCAGCGCCTCAGAAGCAATCATTCGTTCTAGGGCCGCCGGCCCCGTGGCTATAGTGCCGCCACCATGGGTGAGCTGCCAAGCCGCATTGAACAGAAAGCCGAGGCCGTGCGCACCGCGCTCGCCGCGGCGGTGCGCACGCACGGACGCGTCGTCTATGCCAACAGCCTCGGCGCCGAGGCGATGGTGCTCACCGACATCATCTGGACGCATGTGCCCGAGATCGAGATCTTCAGCATCGACACCGGACGGCTGCACCAGGAGACCTACGACCTGATCGAGAAACTGCAGTGGCGCTACCGGCGCACGCTGCGTCTGGTGCACCCGCGGGCCGAGGCGCTCGAGCGCTTCACCACCGAACGCGGTGTGAACGGGTTCTATCACGGTCTCGAGGCGCGCCTCTCCTGCTGTGAGGTGCGCAAGGTCGAACCGTTCAAACGCGCCATCGCCGGATCCGCCGCATGGGTCACCGGCGTGCGTCGCGAGCAGTCCTCCGCGCGCGCCCTCGCCCAGCCGCTCGAGTGGGATGAGCAGTATGGCCTGTACAAAGTCAGCCCGCTGCTCGAGTGGAGCGAGGCGGAGATCTGGCAGTACATCCGCGAGCGCAAGCTGCCGTACAACGTGCTGCACGACCGTCAGTTCCCGAGCATCGGCTGCGCCCCGTGCACGCGGGCGATCCAGCCCGGCGAGAGTCACCGCGCCGGGCGCTGGTGGTGGGAGCAGCCCGAGTCGCGCGAGTGCGGTCTGCATCCGCGGGTGCGCCCCGTCGCGGCCGAAGCCTGAGTTGCGATCCGGGCGCATGGATCATCTGCCGATCTTCCTGCAACTGCGCGCGGTCCCCGTGCTCGTCGTCGGCGGCGGGCGCATCGCGCAGCGCAAGATCGAACTGCTGCAGCGGGTCGGGGCACGCATCACGGTCGTCGCGCCCGAGCTCACCCCGGCGCTCGCACAGCAGGCAGCCGCCGGGCAGCTCGAGCACCGTGCGGCCCGGTTCGCACCGGAACACCTCGAGGGCGCGCAGCTGGTCATCGCCGCCACCAACCTCAAGTCGCTGAACACCGCGGTCTCGCAGGCCGCACGCGCCCGCGTCCTTCCGGTCAACGTCGTCGACGATCCGGAACTGTCGACGTTTTATTTTCCGGCCATCGTCGATCGCGCGCCGCTCATCGTGGCCATCGGTTCCGGCGGCAGCGCCCCGGTGCTCGCACGCTGGGTGCGCGAGCAGATCGAGGCGCTGCTGCCAGCCGCGCTCGGCACTCTCGCCCGATTCATGGGTGCGCGGCGCGAGGCGGTACGACACCTGCTCGCCCCTGCCGCCCGCCGTCCCTTCTGGGAACGTGTCGCGCGCGGGACCACGGGGGCGCGGGTGCTCGCAGGTGACACCGCGGGCGCCGAACGCGCCTACGAACGCGAACTGCGTACGGCGCAGCTGACGGCCTCGAGCGCAACCGGTGCGCAGCACCTCGGCGAGGTGTACCTGATCGGTGCCGGTCCGGGCGATGCGGATCTGCTCACGCTGCGCGCACTTCAACTGTTGCAGCAGGCCGACGTCATTCTCTATGACCGTCTCGTGCCGGCCGCCGTCCTCGAGCGCTCCCGCCGCGACGCCGAGCGGGTGTTCGTCGGCAAGCAGTCCGGACGGTCCTCGGGCGAGACGACCTCGCAGGCGCAGATCCACGAGCGGCTGGTGCACTACGCACGCCAGGGGCTGCGGGTGGCCCGGCTCAAGGGCGGCGACCCGTTCGTCTTCGGTCGGGGCGGCGAGGAAGCCGAGTGCCTCACCCGTCACGGCATTCCCTACGTCGTCGTGCCCGGCATCACCGCGGCGCTCGGGGCGGCCGCGGCCGCCGCAATCCCCCTCACCCATCGTGAGGCGGCCCAGAGCGTCACCTTCGTCACCGGCCATCCGCTCAAGGACGATACGCTCGACTGGAGGGCGCTCGCCCGCGGACACCAGACGGTCGTGTTCTACATGGGCGTGGCACACCTTGAGCACATCTGCGCCCGCCTCACGGCCGCCGGCGCCCGCGAGAGTCTGCCGGCGGCGCTCATCGAGCGCGCGACACTGCCCGGACAACGCGTGCTGCGCGGGACGCTCGCCAGCATTGCGGCGCTCGCCGAGCGCGCTCACATCAGTGCCCCCGCCCTGCTCATGGTCGGTGAGGTGGCCGCGCTTGCACAACTGAGCGGCGCGAGCGACAGTGCCGATGAGCCTGCGGCCGGGCGTGCCGCGGCACTTCGCCCCCGGGAGAGCGTGCATGAGTGGTGATGCGGGGTTCGTCGGCGCCGTCGGTCAGACCCGCCTGATCCGGCTGCGGCGCGTGAGCGAGGAGACCGGCTGCGAGATTTACGGCAAGGCCGAGTTCACCAATCCGGGCGGCTCGGTCAAGGATCGGGCGGCCCGCGCCATCGTCCTCGCGGCCGAGCGCAGCGGCGCCCTCGCCCCGGGCGGGACGGTGGTCGAGGGTACCGCGGGCAACACCGGCATCGGACTGGCGCACATGTGCAATGCGCGCGGCTACCGCTGTGTGATCGTGATGCCGGACAACCAGTCGCCGGAGAAGTACGCGCTGCTCGAGGCGCTCGGTGCTGAAGTGCACAAGGTACCGGTCGTCCCCTACAGCCATCCGAATCAATACCAGAAGGTCGCCGGCCGGCTCGCAGAGCGGCTGCCGAACGCGATCTGGGCCAACCAGTTCGACAATACCGTCAACCGCCAGGCGCACCTCGAGACGACCGGACCGGAGATCTGGGAGCAGACTGCCGGGCGGGTCGACGCGTTCACCTGCGCGGCCGGCACCGGCGGGACGTTTGCCGGTGTCTCGCACGCCCTGAAAGCCAAGCGCCCGAGCATCCGCTGCGTGCTCGCCGACCCGCCCGGCAGCAGCCTGTATGAATACGTGCGCAGCGGCACGCTGAAGGCCACCGGATCGGGCTCGATCACCGAAGGGATCGGCATCGGGCGCGTCACGGCCAACCTGCAGGATGCGCCCCTCGATGACGCCGTGCACATCGAGGACGCCGAGACGGTCCGTCAGGTCTACCAGCTGCTCTACGAGGAGGGTCTGTTCCTCGGCAGCACCAGCGGCATCAACGTCGCGGCCGCCCGCGCCGTCGCCCGCGAGCTCGGCCCCGGTCACACCGTGGTCACCATGTTGTGCGACGGAGGCGCCAAATATCAGTCGCGTCTGTTCAATCGCGCGTGGCTCGCGCAGAAGGGACTCACCGCAGCGGCGAACATCGACCGCGGCGCAGAGCCGCTCGACCTGCGCGCCGTGATGAACGGCTGATCGTCACCATGCCCCTTGCGGCGCTGAGCGTTGCGCACGGTCTGGCGACGTTTGCGCTTCTCGCCGCGGCCCATACGGCACCCTGGGCCGCCGGTCGTCTGCTCGGCCCGCGCTGGGCCGCACCCATCGACGGCGGCGCGATCCTGCCGGATGGGGCGCGACTGTTCGGGGCCCACAAGACCTGGCGCGGCGCGCTGGCGGCGCTCGGGGTGTGCACGCTCCTCGGGGCGCTGTTCGGCTATCCGGCCAGCCTCGGCCTGGCGTTCGCAGCCCTCGCCATGGCTGGCGACCTGTTCTCGAGCGCGCTGAAGCGGCGCCTGCGACTCGCGCCCGGCCGCGAGGTGCCGGGTCTGGATCAGCTTCCCGAAGCTCTCCTGCCGCTGCTCACCCTCGCCGGTCCGCTCGGCATCGGCGGGCGGAGCGCCACGCTCATCAGCCTCGTGTTCGCGCTCCTCGATCTGGCGGCCATTCCCCTTCGGCACCCGGGAAGCACCCACCGGCCGCCGCGCTGATCGGCGCACGCTCTGCGCGCCGCCCGGTGCGCAGCCCCCGCGCCCCACCGTGGTCCAGGCATTGCGCGGCCTGAACCGCGGGCATCCCGGACTCACGTTGACGCAGCCCTCGAACACAGGTACCTTGTTTCTACAAGGTAGCATCACAAGCCCATGTCGGACGATCCCAAACTGGTCGCCTTGCGCAAAGGATTCCTGGAATTCCTGGTGCTGCGCATCATCAGCGGCGCGAGTGTCTACGCCGCCGACATTCTGAAGACACTCGCCGCCACGGACTTCGCCAGTCAGGAAGGCACGCTCTATCCGCTGCTCAGCCGGCTGCGCCGCGAGGGTCTGCTCGATTATCAATGGCAGGAATCCGACACCGGCCCGCCGCGCAAGTACTACCGTCTCACGGCCCGCGGCGCCGAGCAGCTGGCCGCGTTCAACGCGTACTGGGCCCATCTGAACCGGACGATTCAATCTCTTGGGGGGGATCAGCCATGCGAGCGGTAGTTGCAGTCAGTCTCGGCGGTCGGGTATTTCAACTCGAGGACGACGCACATGCCGCGCTCGCGCAGTACCTGAACACCGCGGAACAGGCGCTCGCCGGCAACCCCGACCGCGTGGAGATCCTCGCCGATCTCGAGCAGGCGATCGCCGACAAGAGCGAACGCTTCCTCAGCGCCCACAAAAACGTCATCACCTGCGCGGAAATCGAGCAGGTCATCGGCGAGATGGGGCCGGTCAGTGACGGCGCCGGTGTCGGCGCCTCCCCAGCGGACGCGCGCCCCGGCGCATCGGGTTGCGCATCCCCAGCAGGCGCCCCGAAGCGGCTGTACCAGATCAGCGACGGCGCCCTGCTAAGCGGGGTCTGCATGGGCCTCGCGGTCTACTACGGCGTCGACGTCACACTGGTGCGCCTGATCTTCGTCGTGGCCGCGCTGCTCACCGGTGGACTCGCGGTGCTGGCGTATCTGGCGCTGATGTTCATCGTGCCCTACGCCGACACCCCGGAGCAGATGGCCGCCGCCGGTGGCGTGCCCTTCAACGCCCGCATGCTGGTTGAGGAATGGAAGCGCAAGGCGGCCGAGTTCGCCGGTGCAGCCGCCTACGCTGCCCGCTCGGACGGCTCAACGGCCGACCGGTTACGCTGGCGGCGGGAATGGCGTCGGACGCGGGAGCAGTGGCGGCGCGAGTGGCGCGCCAACCGTGCGCAATGGCGGGCTTACCATCGCAGCGCACGCGGCTGGCCGCCGCCGCCGGGGCAAGCCCCGCCGCTACCGCCGCTGGCTGCGCTGGTTGCGAATCTCAGCCGCGCCGCGCTCGGGATCCTGCTCGGGCTCGTGACGCTCGCGTGGGTATTGGCTCTGCTCTCTCTGTTCGCCAACGGTACGGTATTCGGCTGGTCCTTTGCCCGTCTGCCGCTCTGGGCGGCGGTGGTGATTCTGCTGCTGCTCTATCAGTTGCTCGCCGGATCCCTGCGGGCGCTGTGTCATGCGCACTCGCCTTACTTTTATCCCGGCCATTACCGCGCGCACGCCGTGTCCGATGCGCTCGGCGGACTGGTGCTGTTTGCCGTGCTGCTCTGGCTGCTCGGCACGCACATGCCCGCCGTGCAGCATTTCATTGCCGTGCTCCAGCACCGCGCGACGCTCTTCTGGCAACACGGGGTGGTGGTGCACCCGCCCTCCGCCGCGCCGCCCGGACATTGATCAGCGGCTCACTCGTGCGCGGCGCGCGCGAGGTTGCTGCGCACGAACTGAATGTGCTCGCGCAGCTGATAGAGCTGCTCGGCGTGCGAACCGGGCATCTTGCGCAGGATCACCGCCCGCTCAATCTGATGCAACCGATCGAGCAGCGCCGCGCGCCGCTCGCTCGTGAGCGGCCCGAGCGACTCGCGCTCGAGCGCCATCAGTTCGCCGTAGCGCCGGTGGATGCGCGAGTTGACCCGCCAGCCGTACAACTGCGGCAGAAACCGCAGTCCCGGGATCAACACCACGACGATGGGCACCAGCACCACCAGAATGCGGTTGACGAGGCTCGCCAGCCAGAACGGCAGATAACGGTACATGAAGCTCTTGTCGCCCGTCTTGTAAAAACGCGCCGCTTCCGTGTCGAGCGGATAGGTATACGTGGACGTATTGGGAAACACGTCCGCCGGGTGCAGCAGCGTCGCCTGGCCGTAGATC
>JAPTUI010000469.1 GCA_028067895.1 Pseudomonadota bacterium
CGGCATGAAACAAACCGAGCACAAAAATCGGCCGAAGCAGTCGCGATCGGCTTTCAAGATCCGCACACCACTCTTCGTGCCACCGTTGGCGGTACCGCCTCGGCAGCTGCGATGCGGCGCGCTTGACCATCCATAGCGAGAGTCTCGTGCACCCGTCTGAGAGCAGCTCTACCAGCACCGCGAAAACAAGTGCAAGGAAGGCGTCGCGCATCATGCAAGCGCCACTGCTCGAGTCGGCCCCAAGATCTCAGCACGAAGCGATCGGGTTTTCTGAAGACCGGTCGGGGTGATTCGGTAGAGCCGTCGTCGCGGACGACCGACGCGCGATGGCTCCACGTCCTCCTGCCGACTGGTCAACCACTTTGCCTCCTCCAGTCGCATCAGGATTGGATATAGCGTCCCAGATGCCAAACCGATCTGGTCCAAGAGGTCCGCCCCGCACAGCTCCTTCGTCGGATCGACAAGGAACGCGTTCAACACCAGGTGCGTCTGATGTGTGATGTGCGGTTCGTAGGGTGTCCGTCTCTTACCCATGCTTGTAAGTCTACATAGGGTCTCCCTTCCGTTGCAAGATCACGTGCGGCATGCACTGCTCCAGCGCAGTCTCGGCCTCATGGGTGAACCGTTCCGCGAGAGTCGCGTCACCCTTCTCGATATCAGCAACTGCCCGGCCATCCCCTGAGCGATGTGCCGATCGATAAGTGAGAATACGGGGCTATTCTGCTGCGGATCCTTGTGTGCGTTCTCCGAACAGGGTTCGAGTGTCCCGCGAGGACGCCATGGCAATCAATATCTGAGGTCCATCGACCTTCATCGCTCGAGGTACTCCCGCGGCGAGAGGATATCGACCCCCCGGAAGGGATGCAGCGTGAGCAGATCGCGATCGCCGGTGAGAATCACCTTCGCCTGTCCATGGAGCGCCACTTCTAGGAATTTATCGTCCTTCGGATCGCGGCAGGCCTGGATGGGCGCGGTGACGATCACCCGCTCGGCGATGCGGTTCAGGACCCGGATGAAGGCCTGCCGATCCTCCAGGCTGATGTAGGGGTCGAATTTCGCTCGGGATAGGACGTCCGCGAGCTCCTCGAGCGTCGCGTCGGAGATCAGGAGCTGACCCTCCTCCACCGCCTTGCGCACGGCCTGGGCGGGCAAGGACTGCGGCAGCAGCAGGCGGCTGACGAGAAGATTGGTGTCAGCGACGATGCGCTCGGGCTCGTGGGGCATCGTCGTCGGCGAGCAGCTGAGTGAGCTTCTTCTCGGTCAAACCCTGTGCTGCGGCCTTGCGGCCCACCCGATCGCAGAAGGCCTGGAACTCCGCGACATTGAGTCCGCGCAGCCGGTCGTACTCCGCGGGCGAGAGCACCACGGCGATGTCCCGGTTCTGCCGGCGGATGACGATGGGCTCGCGCTGCGCGGCATCGAGCAGCGCGGCGAGCCGCTGTTTCGCGTCAGTGGCGGAAATGTGGCGCATTGCGACCTCCTTGGGATCCATGATGAACTAAATGGACAAAATAGACAAATGTGTTCGCAAGGCGCATGCTTTGGGTTGTGCACTTGGAATTCAGGTGCGCATCGGAACAGCGGCGCCCGGCGGTGTTTGCACCACCGCCGGGCGCCTGACCACAGCCCTCTGATAGGAGCAGACGACCATGGCTACCCGAAAGTCTACGCCTCGCCGCCGGCGAGGCGCGCTGAGGCCTTCCCCTACGCCCGGCATCAAATCCTCGGCGAACGTTCATCGCCTGACGGTGCGACCCCATTACCCGGCATCGCGGGCGGCGTTCATCTCGATGCGGCCGGACCCGCCGGCAATGCCCTTGTTGCACCTTCAGGGACGCTGGCTGGATCGAGCGGGCTTTGCGATCGGCACGACTGTGCGGGTCTCGGTCTCCCCCGGCCGCCTGATCCTCGAGGTGGCCGATGCCGAAGGCGCCACCGAGGGAGCTGCCACGACGCAGTGCGGTCATGTCGTCAATCTGGTCTCGGTGAGATCGCCGTAGATCTGACCGCACCGGCGGAATCCGGGCGTGAATCGCGCCGTGTCGGGTGAACGCTCAGCCGGAGGGTGCCGGATGCGTTGCGCCGCCCGGCGGATCAACGCCCCTGTTGCTTGTCGCTGCTGCCAGACCGGTTTGATGCGCCCGGCCTCCGCCAAATGATCCGCCAGAGAGAATCCAGCGCCAGGACAACGACGCTCCTTTGCGGACATTCAAAGCCTATGCCGGCGGCGCGGGTCCCCACGGAAGACATTCGTAGTAATTCTGGACTGCCGTGTAAGCCTGCTCGAAATCCGGTAACTCGCTTGAGATTTCCGCGCGCAGCTGCGCGTAGTCCCGTTCTGATCGGCGCCGCACTTCGGGGTCCGCGATGGATTGGCGGTTCACTGCCAAATTTCGTGCCGCCGTCTTCGCCTGCAGCGCCTGTAACACCGCGGCCCGGAATGGCCCGTCTTGCACCTCGGGCCGGGACAGCACCCGATATAGGTCATAAACATCCTGGCGGCGGTTACGATGCCGCGACGGCTGCTGCAGCATCGCGCGCAGCTTCTCTGCGATGAGGTCGGGCAGCGTGTACGCCTGGACTACCGCGCCGCCGGGAATGGAGACGAGTTCCACGGCCGTGATGACTTCGTTGTAGCTGAGATCGAGCGCAAGGGCGGCCGGGGATTTCCCGTTCACCAGCCGTCGATGCCGGGTGAGATTTGCCATCGGCGCATACCCGATTCGCAGCTGCAGTGTGGGCCAGGTTCGATGCTCTCCCGGAGGCTTGAGCTCGTGGCCCTGTATCCGGCAGTCGAGTCCGTAATTCAGCATCTGCACCTGCAAGCTGAGTGCCGCCGTAAGTTCTTCCACCACACCGTTCACGGACATCTCGGGAACGGTCTTGCCGGTCGAGAAATCGATGTCGCGGGTGAAGCGGTCTCCTTGGTACTGAAGCGCCAGCAGAATGCCGCCCTTCAGCACCATGAGGTTGGGGAGCGTTGGCGCCCGGGAAACCGCAACCAGGATCGTGTGCACCGCCATGCGCAGCTCACGGGTCGACTCATCCGGTGCGGCCGCCACCCAGTCGGCCATGAATTCCGGTGTCATGTGGTGTCAGTCCGCATTGAGGGACAGACACCACTTCTAAGAGTACGTCGAGCTGTACGGTTGATTGGGAACCAGCTTGCGGGAGCCCCCGCGCTTGGCGTGCTGGTGCCAGCGGGCAAAGACGGGATCACTGAGACCGCAACGCTCTTCCAGCACATAGCCCGCGCGGACCTTGTCGATGTCGTTTCCGTGCTGTTCCACTTCCCCAATGATCAGCTGTAGGTATGGCGCAGCGTGCGCCCGATACGTATCCAGGACATGCTGGATGCCACCGCACAGATCGGCGTCCCGCAGCATATCGAGGAAGGTTCGCCCCAGCGTAGACACCCGCACGCCGTGGGATTCCAGTCGCTTGAACGCGCCCAGATGGCTGCTCTGTGCCAAGTGGACCGGTTGGCCCAGAATCTTCTCGAACGTCGGGCGGCGCAACATTGGAAATCCAGCGTCCACATAGGACTGCAGTTCGTCCCCCAGGTCCTTGCGCATCTGCTCATCGGCAAAACTGCGCCACTGCCGGGGCGAGGGAGAAGAGGCAAAGATCATCTGCGGAATGCGGTCTGTGAGGCCGTGGAGGGCCATCGCACTCAGGTGGGACAGGTAGGCAAAGGGATCGACCGTGCAGAGCAGTTCGTGCGCACCGACATTGGCCCCACCCGGCAGCGTATACAGCGCACCCTCGGGAAAACCTCGGACCGGGTGAATCATCCCGTGCTCGGTGAGGAAACTCCGAACCTCGAGAAAGTGCCGTCGCTCCGGTACGGGCTTACGGACTTCGCGCCGCTGGCCGTCGATGCTGCCGGCACGGTCAAGTGCAAAGACCAGCCGGCCCAACTGGTATGCGGTAACGACGGGGAACTTGAGCCTGGATAGCGCCAGTGAGGCGGCTTGGGGCAAGGGAATGGGGTCTTGGTGCATCTGCTATACGTCCTAAGGACGTATAGCAGATGCACGTGTCATCCGTCAAACGGCAAAACTGTAAAAAATAGTGCTGCAATTGAAATGGTACGCATCTTCTATTATAATGCGTCCTGAGGACGCATTATAATAGAAGATGCGAAGCTCACCAGCTGAAAGCGCTGCGCGCGGGCTGCCGCCAAAGCCGGCTCAAATTGCCCCTCCTCGGCTGAGACGAACAGCCCCATACGTGAGGCAACGCGCTCCGCCAGCATCCTGAAGCGCGCGAGCCGCCGATCGTGCGCAGCGAGAAATACGAAATTTGTCCGGCAGCCATTTGCAGTCTGGAGCGAGGCGCGTGCACCTATTCCCGGATGCCGAATCTCACTCTCAGCCGTTCTACGGTGTGCCGCCAGCGCTCCGCTCGTGGTTGGGCGACCGTATTCTGGTTACCGAAGAGTCCTCGCTCCTTCACGGCCTGTGCCAGCGGCACGGTCTTGATCCATTTGACTGGTACGATGTACTCGCCCATCTCCCCGCGGTCGTGAGCGTGGGTCGACTGCCCGATTTTCAGGCCCTCGATGTCTTTGAGCGGGACTTTCTGCCCGTCTGCCTGCTCGATGCGGGCGTCATCAATGTGCTCCGATTTACCGGTGACCTCGCCCACGCCAACATAGCCGCTCCCGGGCACGTTCACCCAGATGCGATCGCCGGGACTGAGCTTACTCAACGTGCGGCTGTAGAAGGGGCCTCCGCCGCCGGAGATGAATCCGTACCGGCGCGCCTCCTCCCAATCGCGCTTACCACCAAAAGAAACGTAGTACTCGCCGTTCCATTCCTCGCTTGAGTGAGTATTCGGATCGGCGGCGGCTTCGGTAGGGTCTCGCAGCCACACGCGCGCGAGATACTCGCGATCAGCGTCCTTGAATACCCGAAAAAAGATCGCATTGATCGCGACCTCGTGAAACGAGGCAAGGTAGTCGACGATGCGTTCGCTGGTCGCGTCAAGCTGCGCGGCGACCACGATAAGCTCATGATCCTGGTTGAGGTCCTCCGGAAGTTCCTTGGTGCCAAATCGGCGGCAGAAGGCCTCGTCCAGCGATTCCGCACCCCGTTCTGGATGAAATCGTTCAACGTACTTCCGGTAGATCGGAGCAAGTTCAGCCGCCGTGAGTTTCACAACCCATGCGCCGTACTCGAGCACCTGGGCAATGACTTCGCGCGGAGTTTTGTCACGCTTAAGTTCTAGGATGATGAGATTTCCGACCGCATCGATCGCCAGCAGATCGGCGCGACCGCCGAATCCGGTGTCAATCTGCCTTCCGATGATCATCCAGCCCGGATTGGCGATGGTCACGTCGTGATCAAGCAACGTCTCGAGACGCTCCTCGAGATCGAGCCCCGAAGTCTCGAGGGCACGCAGCTCTCCATCAATCCGCCAGACTGCAAGTTCCAACGGCATATGCGGATCAGTCTCCCAACCGACTTATGATCGCCCCTACTCTGCGCACGATACCGTATCGAGGCTCGCCGCTGAGGCTACCCCGGGGCGCATCTGCAGTTCACGAGGCCTACACACGCCCCCAGAGAACCGCGGTCTACGGGCACTGCGGGTTTGTCGATCCGGATCGACAGACCTGCCCACTCCCCCGATCCGTTGGGTATTCCCGCGGCGCCAGTGGTGAAAAAACCCAGCGGGCCATCAACCTCAGTGCCGATCCGCGCGCTCACCGATCAGGTGAAACGGCTCGCTCGACATCGGCTCGATGCCCTTCGGGAACTGCCCTTTGAATTCGACGAGTACACGCCGGTTGGCCGGCACGGCGTCTGGGTTGACTCGGAGCACGTGCGCTTCGATTGCCACCGGTCCGTCCGAGATCACGGTGAGCAGATCCTGAACGAGGTAATGCGGCGTCCAACCGACAAAATGGTAATCGGCGCTCGTGAGCTGAATGGCCAAACGGGTCTTGGGGTTTGTCAGCTCGATGGACACGCCGAGGCGCTCGCCCACTTGCAGCTGCAGACCGCGCTCCGCGGCGGACTTTGGAATGTAGCGTAAGCCGTGGACGAAGAACCGGCACTTGAAGCTCCCATCGGGCTGCTTCTGGATCTTGGGGAAGACCTCCAGGCTGTCGGTCTCGCGCTCGCCACCGGTCAGGGCGAGGATCTCGATCGGATCGGGCTCGGTGAGGCCGAGCGACTGCAGATACTCTGCGAAGTCCTTCCGGCTACGATCGAGCACCCGGTTCTGGAACAGCGGGAAGAGCTCAGCGGATTCGTAGGACCGCTGCAGGTCGGGAAATGCGGGCAACGCCTGGAAGCCGACTTTCTGCTGCGCGTGCAGCGCCCCTTTGGTGTAGTTGAAGACATACCGATGCGCATGCGTGTCGGCATCGAGTCGCCCAATGGGGAACCACGAGCGCTGCCGAGGCGCCTGCCATGCAAGGTAGAGCGATTTCATAGTTGGGTGAGCATTTGATGGCTGCATCGCAGAAACTCCTGCGCGAACTGCCGACTCACGTCCGTCATGCGGGCCGCAGGTACAGCATCAACCAACGAGCACAGCGTCTCGATTTGAACTCCAGCCACTTTCGCCAGGGCCGGGCGAAAGAACGCAGGGTATTCCTGAACTGCATATTTTACCAGTTCCATCGGGTTCGCGCCCCGTTTATCGGAATTCTGGATGAAGATTCCGCCATGCCCCTTGCGTAGATACGACTCCATGCCCCTCTGCGCCAAAATTTGCCTGCGCTTCGCATCAGGGAGCTCTCGTCCGAGCGAGGAGGCGTGATCGAACGACGGCGCGACCTTGATCGGGAGCGCCGCCGCCGCAACGTCAATTGTCAGGATGACTCCCCAGTTCTCATGGTGACGGTCCGTGTTGCCGATGAGCGCATCGAGCACGAGGTACTCCGCGAGACGCGCCAAGATGCTCGTGCGAAGCGCTTCGAGAGGATCAAGCAGTCTGTGCAACGCCAACACGATATTGTCCAGAGTGTGATCCTGCTGGTGCAATTTCTTGTTCCGGTCGTAGCCCACGAGCACTCCAGCCAACACCTCGTTGCCATGCACCAAGCTCTCGTTCTCGGCCCTGAGAAACCGTCTCGATGAGGAGCCTTTTCCGCCCCGGCACTCCGCCAACTCGACCGCGGCCGCTGGAATCTCGAGTACGGCGGCAATTTCCGCACCGAGCTTCTCCGCCCAGTCCTCGCCGGTGAGCTCCCCGCCGGGGGTGATCTCCCGCGCATACTTGAACAGCCACCGTTCGCCGTGGTCGTCGTCGTACCAGAACTTGCGCTTGCTGCCGAGCTGCTCGTCGCCCACGTTCGACGTGGGGTCGACCTGCACAATTGGGAACACTCTGGTGCCTTAGCGCGCTGGCCTACCGCCCTACCCCAGATCCTGCACGATCTGCGCCACCGCGCTCAGCACCTCGTCCTTGTCGAGGCCCTTCAGTCCCTGGGGGAAGGCCAGGGTCACTTTGCCCCGCGCATTGCGGGTGACGACGACGCGGCGGGAGGTGCCGACGTTGTAGTGCTTCTGGACGGGCTCGAACTTCTTCGAGCGATCGAGGCTCTCGATGAGGACTTTGAGGATGGCACTGGGCTCGCGTTCTTTGTCCCCCTTCCTCAAGTTCTGGGCGGCCTTGAGGACGACCTCCTTGGCACCGGGGCGGTCCATGAGGGTGGCGAGCTTGTAGCTCTGCTCGATGGGCACGGCGCTCTTGTCCGGGAACAGGGCGCCAATCGGCGTGTGGCGCACCAGGTGGGCCGCTTTGAGCATCTTGGCCACTTGCCCCTTGCTCAGGCCGATCGCCTCGCTGAGGGCTTCCTGGGTGGCGAAGACCTTGGCCTCGATCTGGGTCTGGAAGGACAGCGCGCGCTCCATGGGGGTGATGTCCTGGCGGTCGGCGTTCTCGATGTGCATCAGAACGGCGGCGCGGGTGTCGTCAGCGTCGATGACGCGGATCTTGAGTTTCTTGCCGAGCACCTCGCAGGCGTAGCGGCGGCGCATGCCGTAGATGAGCTCGTAGTCGTGGTCCGGATCACCGGTGACCTTGCGGGCGACGGCGGGCACCTGCTGCTCGTCCCGGGCGATGGAGTCGATGAGATCCTGGCAGCGCTCGCGCGTGTACCAGCTGTCGGCGCGGTTGTGGAATCGCCAGGGACGCACGCGCCTGGGATCGACGGAGAAGATGTTCTCGCGCTCGAGCGCCGGCAGCGTGCGGCCGGTGATGGCCATCTCGGCGGCGGGCAGGATGGGTCGCACGGCGGATTTGTCAAAGGGCGTGGGCTCGGGGTGCTCTTTGAGCGAGCGGGCGATGTCGCTCAGATTGGTGCCGCCGAAGAGCTTACTGGCCATGGTCGAGGGCTCCTCTGTACGCTACCTGAAATGCCATATTTGTCTCTTCGATCAATTGGTTACGTAGGTTTCGAGACGAAACCTCCCTCCCCTGCTCCGGCCCTTGGCCCATCCTCACGCGATGGCCCTCTGGGTGAGTTCGGTCGCCTTGGAGGGCCACTCGCGCAGCACTGCGAGCTCAATCTCCTCGAAGACGTTGTCCATCATCTTGAGCACGGCGCGATCGGGCTTGGGCTGCTCGTAGGGGGTGGTGAACTGGGCGGCGGCGTTGATCACGGCGCTCGAGTGGAAGAACACGCGCTGGAACACCGAGTCGCCGAAACAGGCGCGCATGACCTCGAAGAACTGCTTCTGGCTCTCGTAGCGCCGATCGAAGAGCGAGGTCAGCACGGAGATCCAGCGGTAGGTCTTGGTGGGATCAAGCTGTCCGATGTAGGCGTGCACCATGCGGAAGAATTGCACGGTGCTCGAGAAGTCGAACATGCGCGCGGCCGAGGGCACGACGAGGGCATCGGCGGCAAGGAGCACGTTGATCGAGATCATGCC
>JAPTUI010000412.1 GCA_028067895.1 Pseudomonadota bacterium
CAAGTCCGTTCTATGCGCCATTTCGCAAGATGCCGTCGGTCATCCCGCTCACCGAACAGGCCCGATTGCGCGCCGAGGCGCGCGCCGCTATTGCCCGGGTCGTCACGCCGGCATACCGCAAGCTGCAGCATTACTTTGATCAGGACTACCTGCCACACTGCCGCACGAGCATCGCCGCTGAAGCGCTACCGAATGGCAAGGCGTACTACGCCTACATGGTGCGCAAATACACGACGACCGATTTGACGCCATATCAGATCCACCAAATCGGCCTGAAGCGCGTCGCCGAGATCCACGCACAGATGCAGCATGTGTTCGATCGGATCGGCTTCAAGGGCACCTACCGCCAGTTCGTACACTACCTGCGCACCAACCCACGCTTCTATTACAAGCATCCGGCTCACCTGCTCGAGGCCTACCGGGCCGCGGCCATGCGGGTCAATCCGCTGCTGGTGAAGTACTTCCCGGTGTGGATCCTGCCCCGCGTTCCCTATGGCGTGCGCGCCATCCCGGCCTCGCTCGCGCCGGATACCTATCCGGCATACTCGGTCCCGCCGAGCGGCGACGGCAGTGTTGCAGGCTACATCGCCGTGAACCTGTACAAGCCGCAGAGCCGGCCGAAATACGACATCCAGGTGCTGGTCTGCCACGAAGGCCGCCCGGGGCATCAGCTGCAGATCCCGATCGCCATGGAACTGAAGGGGCTGCCGAATTTCCGCCGCTTCGACTACTACAGCTCCTACGGTGAGGGCTGGGCGCTGTACACCGAGTCGCTGTGCGGACAGATGGGGCTATACAACAACCCGTACTCCAAGTTCGGCTACCTCGACTGGCAGATGTGGCGGGCGGTGCGCCTGGTGGTGGACACCGGCATCCACTCAGAGGGCTGGACGCGCGCGCAGGCGGTGCGCTATTTCGAGCAGAACACCGCGCTCAGCACCCAGAACATCAACACCGAGGTCAACCGCTACATCGCCTGGCCGGGCCAGGCACTCTCCTACATGATCGGCCAGATGGATATCTTTCATCTGCGCAAACAGGCGCAACAGGCACTCGGCGCCAAATTCAACATCAAGCAATTTCACGCCGCAATCCTTGAGCACGGCGCCATGCCGCTCACCGAGCTGAACGACGTGATCGGCCGCTGGATCCGCAACCGGCGGGCCGGCAAACCCATGCGCCGGCCCGCCGGCCGCTGACGCCGCGGTATCCCCGTCCCCCGGATACCGCGGCACGGGATTTTCTCCCGGCATTCTGCGGAGTGAGCGCTAACACGGACCGGCAGGCCCCGCCGCTAGCACGCAATGCGATCGACGTCTGTATGTACTTGCCACCCAACCAAGGGGCGCGCAAAATCCACGGCTTTAGATCAACTCCAATTGACGGGGTCCACCGGCGGGAGTGGCTGCTCACCTCCGGAATCTGCCACTGAGGATTGCTGCATGACGTTGAAGAAACTCGCCGGCGCGCTCGGCGCCGCACTATCCCTTTTTGTGCTTTCATACGGCGCTCAGGCCCAAACCAGCGGCCCAGTACAGGCACTGATCCGCTTTCCCAGCCTGCACGACAGCACCGTGGTCTTCGAGGCCGGGGGAGCCGTCTGGAAAGTGCCGGTGCAGGGCGGCGAAGCCGTACGCCTCACCGCCGATTCCGGCTATGATTCCCATCCGGTGGTTTCACCGAACGGTCAGTGGGTGGCGTTCACGGGCTGGTACCGCGGCAACACGGACGTTTACGTCGTCTCGATCGACGGCGGACCAGTTCGGCAGCTCACTTGGCGCTCGATCAACCAGCCGATGAACGGGCGGATCGACACAGTACCCGACAACGTGGTGATCGGCTGGACCCCGGACAGCCGGGACGTGGTATTTCTCTCACGTCGCGAGAGTTTCAATCCACAGATCGAGCGTGCCTTCGAAGTGCCGGTCACGGGCGGCCTGCCGACCGCGCTGCCGATGCCCTGGACCGGACCACTTTCCTTCAATGCCGCCGGCACTTCGGTGGCCTACAACAAGCTCTCGCGAATCCTGCGCGCTTTTCACCGCAAACATTACTTCGGCGGCCAGGCGGGGGACATCTACACCTACGACCTCAGCACCGGCGCCAGCACTCGCCTGACGCATTGGAAGGGCGAGGACACCTACCCGATGTGGGTGGGCCACACACTGTACTTCGCTTCGGACCGCGGTCCCGGCGGCGTGCTGAACCTGTGGGCGAAGAACCTGAAGACCGGCGCACTGCGCCAGATCTCGCATTTCTCGACGTATGATGTCGATTGGCCGAGCGCGGGCAACAGCGGCATCGCCGTGTCCGACGGCGGCCGGCTGTACGTTTACTCATTCGCGACGCACCGGCTTGCGCAGGTTCACGTCACCGTACCGCTGACCGGTACGCACACGCTTCCGTACGAGTTTTCTGCAGCCAAGATGATTCGAAGTGCTGACGTAGCGCCGGACGGCAAACTTGCCGTGTTCAGCGCGCGGGGCGCGCTGTTCACCGTCCCGGTCAAGTACGGCCACACCACCGACCTCAGCACTCGCGTGGCAAGCAATGACAAAGTGCCCGCCTGGTCGCCGAACGGCAAATGGATCGCCTATGTCCGCGATGACGGCCAGAGCAGCGAACTCATGGTTCGTGCGGCCGACGGGCACGGCGCTCCGCGCGTGCTCGCCCCCAAGGGCACGCTGAGCTATTCGGGCCCCCTGCAGTGGAGCCCGAACAGCCATTGGGTCGCGTACAGCACTTCGCGCCAGCAACTCTGGCTGGTAAACGTCAAGACTGGCGCTCGCAAGGCCGTGAGCACCGACCGCCAGATGATCATCGGCGCGTTTTCGGACGTGGCGTTCTCGCCGGACAGCCGCTGGGTGGCCTTCTCCAAGCACCTGCCCAATCACCTGCGTGCGCTGTTCATTTACAACGTCAAGAGCGGCAAGCTGCATCAGATCAGCCGCGGCAATTTCAATGACAGTCATCCGACCTTCTCGCACGACGGCAAGTACCTGTACTTCGTCTCCGCGCGTCTGGTGAACCCCGTGCTGTCGAGCTACAACTTCGGCGCCTCCGGCGTCGTGCCGGACGGCCTATACGTCACGACGCTGCAGGCGAAGACGCCCTCGCCGTTCGCGCCGCGCACGCAGCAGCCGACCGCCGGCCATCATGGGGCGCACAAGAAGGCGGCCGACAAGCACAAGGGCAAGAAGGCCGCGCACCGCGTCGAGATCGATTTTAACGGCCTGATCGAGCGCGCCGTGCAGGTGCCGGTCCCAGCCGCCAACATCGTTCAGGTCGCGGAATTCCACGGCACCGTCTTCTACGCTACCGAACCGGTACCAGTGCTCGGCGGTGCGATCCCAGGGGAAGCGCCGCAACTGCGCGCCTTCAACCTCGCCAAGCGCAAGAGCCTCACCCTGGCGCAGGGTATCGGCGGCGGCTTTGCGCTGTCGGCCGATGGATCGACCCTGATGTATCAGATCGGCACCCAATGGGATCTGCGCCCGGCGACTTTCAGCAAACAGGCGCCGACCAAGACGCTCAATACCGCGAACATGCAGATGCAGGTCGATCCACGCGCGGAGTGGAACGAAATTTTCGGTGAAGCGTGGCGCAACGTTCGCGATTATTTCGCCAACCCGAAGCTCATCGCGACCAAGTGGGCCACTATTGGCCAGCACTACCGCGCGCTGCTGCCGCTGGTACAGGACCGTGAAGACCTGAACTACGTCATGGGGAACATGATCGGCTCGCTCGGTGAGAGCCACATGTACATCTTCGGGGGCGACATGGGCTGGAAGAGTCCGCCGCAACCGACCGCCGGACTCGGGGTCGAGTTCGCCCTGAATTCCCAGTCCGGGCGGTATTACTTCAAGCGCATTTTCCGTGGCGACAACACCGTTCCGGGCTATTACGCGCCCCTGGCGCAACCCGGCCTGCGGGTCAAGCGCGGGGATTACGTGCTCGCGATCAACGGCAAGCCGGTTCGCGCCCCCACCAATCCCTACGCCTTGCTGCAAGGCACGCTCGGTCAGACGGTGAGTCTGACGCTGGCATCGAAGCCGGACGGCAAACCCTGGACCATTTTGGTCAAGCCAGTGGTCAACAGCGGCAAGCTGCACCTGCTGCACTGGATCAATAACAACCGCCGGGAAGTCAGCAAGCTCTCCGATGGCAAGATCGGCTATGTGTACCTCAATGACATGGAGGCGACCGGACTGCACGAGTTCGTCCGCCAGTACTACAGCCAGATCAATAAGCCCGGGATGATCATCGATGACCGCTGGAACCTCGGCGGCTTCATCGACACCATTCTTTTCAATCAGCTGACACAGAAGATGGTTGCCGCCTGGACGAACCGTCACGGGGCGCACTACCAGAGCCCGGAGAACGCCTACATCGGTCACCTGGCGGCGCTCATCAACCATGGCTCGGCCTCCGACGGCGACATCTTCGCGTATCGCTTCCAGCAGTATCACCTCGGGCCGACGATCGGATCGCGCACCTGGGGTGGTGTGCGCGGCTACGACAACCAGTTCACGCTCCTCGACGGCGGCCAGCAGGTGGTCTCTGAGATCGCCATGTACGGCACCGACTCACAGTGGAACGTGGAGAACATCGGCGTCGTGCCGTCGATCCCCGTGCACGTGAACCCTGGACTGCTCGCGCGCCACGGCGAGGACACACAGCTGCAGACGGCCGTGCGCGTGCTCTTGAAGGAGATCCGGCGCGCCCCGGTGGTCGTACCGCCGCGTCCGCACTGGCTGCCGGCATTCCCGACGCAACCGGCCTATCCAGCCTGCCCGTCCAGCGCCGGAACCTGTCAGTAAGCGTCTGCCACCAGACCCCGCTGGGCGACCGTCAGTCGCCCAGCGGGGTCTTTTCATTTCGGTGACCGGTCGCTAGATCACGCAAGCGGCTCGGCGTCTGCGCAGTGCGCCAAGCTCACTGGGGTGAGGGGTACGCATTCGCGCGCAGCGGCAATGAACAGGCGATTCCGCTAGGCTTGCCGTTCAGACCCGTACCGTAGTAACGCGCCCCATGCTGTTCTCCATCACCGTGCTTCTGCTCGCCGGCGCTTCGGCGGGCTTTCTCGGCGGTCTGCTCGGCATCGGTGGCGGACTGCTGGTGGTTGCGGCGCTGAGTCTGGCACTACCGGCGCTCGGAGTTCCCAAAGCAGAGGTGATGCACGTCGCGGTAGCCACATCCATGGCCACGATCGTTCTGACCCTCGCGTCCTCGGCGGCGGCGCATATCCGCCGCGGCACGGTGGTCTGGCCCAGCTGGGCGTGGCTCGCGCCGGGCATGGTGATCGGCGGCGTGGCCGGCGCACACATCTCGCAATGGCTCTCTGCGCACGCCCTGCGCTGGGGCATCACGGCGTTCTGCGCGCTGACTGCGGCGCGGATGGCGTTCGGGCGCAAGCGCATGATGGAGCGCACTGATCCGGGACAAGGCGCACGTTCTCCCTGGCTGCTTGCCGCCGGTGTGCTGATCGGCGCAATTTCGGCCATGCTCGGCATCGGCGGTGGCTCGATGACCGGCCCTCTTTTGATGGCGCTCGGCATAAAGCCGGTCAAAGCAGTGAGCACCAGTGCAGTCTGCGGTCTGGCCATTTCGATTTCGAGCGCACTCGCCTACGCCCTCTCGGTGCACGCCCCGCCGCAGGCACTGCCGTGGGGTTCAGTGGGCTATTTGTACCTACCGGCTGCTGCGGTCGCCGCGCTGGGCTCGATGACACTCGCACCCGTCGGGGCACACGTGGCACACACAATCCCCAGCACGGTGCTGAAGCGGGTATTCGCGGCGTTTCTCGTGGTGGTCGGCGTGCTCATTGCGCTCGGAGGATGAGCGCTGCCGCTAATGAAACATGAGCTGGAACGGGGCGGGGGGATTCGATGTTCCGACGATCTGCGTCGGATGGTCCAGCACGCCAGAATCTGCGTGACACGAGTGTCGGGGACTTCTGTCAACCTGACCCCCAAGAAATTCCGTTGGCTGATCTTCGGCGGGGCTGGATGACCGTCACCAGTCAGCAGGGACGGCTTCCGGACGGTTGTGAATTTTTTTCACCCCGATATGTGATGTCGCCACTCATGCGTCAAAAGCCGCTTCGCTTACCTGCTTTTTTACAGCTGTTAAAATTGCGCTCGCTTTCCATAGTTAAAGAGCCCGGGGCGCAGGATACTGTCCTGAGTACGATCTGGGTGCCGCAAGGATATTCGGTAATCGGATCACACTTTTGGTTTGGATGAGAAAATCAAGTACATGGCATGAGCACACCACAGAAGCTCTTCGACCGCGCACGCCAAATGCATCAATCTGGGCAGGTGAGAGAGGCAATCGAGCTATACCTCAAAATGCTGCGCAAGCACCCCAATAACCCTCAATTGCTGCTTGGCTTGGGCATTGCGCACTTTCAGACCAACCAGTTCCAGAAAAGCGTCGAGTCGCTCAAACGCTACGTTGTCATTGATCCGAACAATGCCGCAGCGCAATGCATTCTGGGGGCATCCCTGATTGCTCTAAGCCGCCCAGAGGATGCTTTATCCAGCCTCGACCGCGCCCTGCGCATAAAGCCCGACTATCCCGAGGCCCTCAACAGTCGAGGAACCGCACTCAGAGAGCTAAGACGCCCGGAGGAGGCCCGGATCAGTTTCGAAAATGCCCTAACACTCAAGCCCGACTACGCCGAGGCGCACAACAATCTGGGCATTGCGCTGTGCGAATTGAAACGCTTTGCGGAGGCCCTCGCCAGCTACGAGAAGGCCCTCACCCTCAACCCGAATTACGCCGAGGCGCACAACAACCTCGGCACTGCACTCCGGGCTCTAAAGCGGCACGAGGACGCCCTGGCCAGTTACGAGAAAGCCCTTGCGCTCAATCCAAATTATGCCGATGCACACAACAATCGGGGCATTGTACTGTGCGAATTGAAACGCTTTGCGGAGGCCCTAGCCAGCTACGAGAAAGCCCTCGCCCTCAACCCAAATTATGCCGAGGCCCACAACAACCTCGGCACTGCACTCCGGGCTCTAAAGCGGTACGACCAGGCGCTAGCCAGCTACGAGAAGGCCCTCGCCCTCAACCCAAATTATGCCGAGGCCCACAACAACCTCGGCGTCGTGCTTGGCGATTTGAACCGGCCGGACAAATCTTTGGCGTGTTACCGCATCGCACTGAATATTACCCCAGATTATGCCGATGCATATTACAACCAGGGTTTAGCGCTCTACAATTTAAGCCACTTTGAATCCGCCTTAGCAAACTACAACCAAGCCGTATCAATCAACCCCGACTACGCAGAAGCGCACTGGAACAAATCACTACTTCTACTTCTGACTGGGAATTTCTCCGAGGGATGGCCGCTCTATGATTGGCGCCTTAAGAGGACGAACGCAGATAGAGACTTTGGCGCCTTCTCTCAACCATCATGGCGAGGAGAGTTCGACATCCGAGGCAAGCGACTGCTAATCCAAAGTGAACAGGGCCTCGGCGATGTCGTGCAATTTTGCCGCTATGTGCCCAAATTACAGGCTTTGGGCGCTGACACCATCCTTGAGGTTCCAGAATCGTTGATTCCGCTGATATCCACATTGCAGTGCTCAATTAATGTCGTCGCCAAGGGCGCCCCGTTGCCCGAATTCGACGCCTGCTGCCCAATCATGAGCTTGCCGTATGCCTTTAATACGACATTAGAAACCATCCCGGCGGATGTACCTTACCTGTTTAGCAACGAGAGCAAAGTACGCGAGTGGCGACACAGGCTAGGCAACAAAGACAAACTGCGAGTCGGATTGGTTTGGTCCGGTTCAGAAGCGCACCAAAACGATAATGATCGCAGCATCCGGCTCGACTGTTTGCTCCCCCTCATAATCGCTTCGGTGGAATGGCACTCGCTGCAGAAGCTTTATCGGGCACACGATATTCAGACTCTGGATCAGCACCCAGAAATTAAGCAACATCAAGATCTTCTTAATGACTTCTCCGATACGGCGGCACTGATCGAATGCCTAGATTTGGTAATTAGTGTCGATACGAGTGTCGCTCACGTGGCGGGGGCCATTGGCAAACCTGTCTGGATCCTGCTGCATCACCAGCCGGATTTCAGATGGATGCTCGAGAGGATGGATTCTCCGTGGTATCCGACCGCAAAACTCTATAGAAAAGCCAGGAGTGAGGACTGGCAGAATGTTATCAACCAAGTCCTCATAGAGCTGCGCGCATTCATCGCATCGAAATCGACGGGGTGCAGGGCGTGAGTCCGTTTGCGGACTCTAACGGCGTGTCGGACTGGGGGCCCGCGGTCACGGGAGCTTCTGGTCTTGAGCGTGGTCATTCATGCTGAATCTGTAGGGAAAGTCGGAAAGATCTGCGCGCCGGGGCTGCCTCATGCGCCCTGCAGGGCGAACATTCGCTTCAGATTCCAGCTCATCGTCACCAAGCTACCCCGCTGCGCGCGCTTCCCAGTCCTCGCAATTTAAGCGGTCGACATCCCAGCAACGATTTGATGATCCGGGAGATCAGCTCGGGCGCCTGCTTGCGCAGGGCGTAAAGCTTGCCGCCCCGCCGGGGTCTTCAGGCGATACCTCACCTTCTGCAGCGCCGTTGCCGAGTCCAGTAGCGGCGTGGGCGCAGGTTCGGCGTCGCGTCAGGAGGGGGCAGCCGGCTCCGGGGCTGCCCCCGGCCGAGTATCCCCTGCGGGAGACGCCGCCTCTGCAGGCGGTGCCAGCGCAGGCTCACGCGCCACAGGCGCTGACGGTGGGACATTGGTGACCGCGATGCACACCCCGACCAAGATCGCAGCACCCAGGGCACTACAGGCCCTGACGCGGGCAAGCCGGGCGG
>JAPTUI010000231.1 GCA_028067895.1 Pseudomonadota bacterium
CGCGCTGCGCGCCGAGGGCGTGCGCGTGGCGCTCGATGACTTCGGGATCGGCTACTCCTCCTTCGGCAGGCTCATCGAGTTGCCGATCGACATTCTCAAGATCGACAAATCGTTCATATCGGCGCTCACGCGAGGCGGATCACTCGCGCTACGGACCCGAACGCGACGGCTTCTCTCCACCCTTGCGGCGCTCTCGCGCCTGTGCAAGTTCACTACGATCGCAGAAGGGGTCGAGACCCAGGCCGACCTCGATGCGGTTCGCGCGCTCGGTATCGACCAATCGCAGGGCTATCTGCACAGCCCGGCGGTGAGCGCCGAGGCCTTCGGTCGCTTTCTGTCGCGGGCTGGCGAGCGCCGGGTCGCTCTGCCGCGGCGCGCTCACGGTGCGGTCGTCGAGCTGCCGCTGGGGCGGCCATGAGCGAGATCTTGGTGAAGCGATGCGATGCGCTCGCTGAGCGAATCGTGCTGCCGGCCTTCACGATTTCCCACGAGGACTTTCTCAGCGCCCCGGTGCCGCTCCTGACGCGCACCCTCGATGAGGAGACGCGCCTCTCGATCGGTATTCTCTCGGCGCTGCTGCTCTTCGTAACTCGCTACGAGCGGGCGGGCGTGCACGGACCTGTGCAGGACCCGACGCTGAAGGCGGTCTACCGGCTGCTCGGTACCGGTGGGCTGCTGCGCCCCGATCTGCCCTTCGCAGCTCGCGTGGCCGAGAGCGAGATACCCCTTGCGGTGTTCGTGCGAGTGCGCGAGATTGCCCGTGCCGGTGCTTGCGATGCCGAGTCGATCGCGCACCAGGTCGAGTGGGGGCAGATCGAGCAGCGCATGCACGAAGCGATCGCGATGCGCGAGGATCAGCGCGCGATGGTGGTCTCGATCATCCGCTGCGTGCTCGAGCGATGCGTCAGCGGTGGACTCAGGGCGCACGAGCTTGCGCAGGAGCGGCGAACGACGGGGTCGGCAACACCTAGGGCTGTCGAGGCGCGCTTGGTTCTCAGCGGGGAATAGGACGCGCTGGGCTATTGAACAATAGCCCAGAAGTTTCTGAGTAACTTGTTCGCCATGGGGGAGCGGTATAAAATATAAAACATTGGGCATGCGCAGATTGCGCAAGGGGTGGACGCTGTGTTGCTGCTGATCGACCAGGACAACGTGCTTGCGGATTTCAGCCGGGTGATCTACACGGAGATGTGCGCCCGGGGCCACAGGGACCGGGCCGTTCCGCCGGCAAAGCAGACCACCTACCCGATCGAGGAGCAATATCCGCCGGAGCTCCTCGGGGAGCTGAAGTCGATCTGCGCTGCCGAGGGTTTCTTTCGCAGCCTGCCGCCGATCGAGGGGGCGGTTCCGGCGGTCAAGGAGATGGTCGCCGAGGGAATCGACGTGCGCATCTGCACGCACCCGATCCAGGCGTATCGCAACTGTGTTGGTGAAAAGTACGAGTGGGTGGAGCGGCACCTCGGGGCGGCGTTTACCACCAGGATGATCCTCACGCGCGACAAGACCGTCATCGCCGGGGACGCGCTGATCGATGACAACCCCGACATCACCGGCTCCTGCGCGCCCTCATGGCGACACATCGTGTTCGATCAGCCGTACAACCGTACGGTGGCCGGGCCGCGACTGAGGAGCTGGGCGAACTGGCGGGCCGTGATCGATCCGATGCTCGCGAGCGTGCCGCTGCGCACCGGCGCTGCCGGTAGTGTCGTCGGAGTTGGGGTGATATGACGGGTGTCGCGACACTGCACGTCCTGGTACTGATCGCGCTCGTCCCGAGCAGCCTCGTGCTGGCGGTGAGATTCCTCGCCGGCGGCAACGATCGCAGAGGCGTCCTGATCGATGCCGGCCTCATCGCAGTGAGCGCCTCCATTTTGTGGACTGCCGGCTTTGGCACGAAGACAGTCTACGGGCTTGTCGGATATTCGGTACTGCTGGCGGTTACCCTGGTGTCGCTCATCGTGAGATGGTGGCCTACCGGCAGAGCGAGGCGCTCTCGGGAGGCCAAGGGCCCGTGAGTCGCAGGCTGAGAGTCGAGTTCGACGATGGCGGCCGCGGCTGAAGAGCTGGGTCAACTGGCGAGTCGTGAGCGAACCGATGCTCGCGAGTGCGTCGCCGCGGGGAGTGCCCCGCGCGCTGAGGCCATGTTGTACATCAAATTACCTTATCGGCGATGCTGTTCAGACTCATACCCCATTGGAAAATGCTGACTCTTGCAGCGCGAGTGCGAAAGAGTTAACCTGCACTCGCAATAGCGATGATGCGAGAGTATGACTCGTGTCGAGAGGGGAGGTGCAGCATCCGGTGCTGCGGGCCGATGTGCCAGGTACAAGCCGGCGCGCAAGAAGCTGGCCTCGCTCATGCTTGGCGTTCGAAGCCGAGCAGCCGCCTTCTGGCGCGATGACCGGGCGCTACGAAACGTTGTGGTGGGGGCGCTGGTGATTGCAGCGCATGCGCTTGCAATTGCTCCTTTGCTGGTGGGCAATGCGGGCAGCGCTGTACGTCAGCGTCGGCTGGGCGCGGTGAGTGTCATTCACGGCGTCATTCTGGAAGTAGCCTCCGCCCGCTCGTATCTGAAGGAGCCGCAGCTCTCTGCACCGGTGCTGCGTACGGTGGACTTTGATGCGCTCAGCCCTGAGCCTTCCCATCGCTTAACGAGGCCGAAGGCCGATCCAGTGGCCGGCGAGCCCGGGCTCGCCGTTCTCTATGGCCGCTATCTCGGCCAAATCCAGGCTCGCATCGAGCGTGCGTGGCTGCGGCCCCGGGCGGCAATCGGCAGCGATCTGTTCCGATGCCAAGTCCAAATCGACCAGGGCCGCGGCGGCGAGGTCGGCGACATCACGCTGCAACGCTGTAATGGCACGGTGCAATGGCAGGAGTCACTCGTTCGCGCGATCGAGGATGCCTCTCCGTTATCGGCACCGCCGAATCCCGCGGTATTCACTCGTCACGTCGTGCTCGTCTTTCGTTCAACGGGATACACGCAAGACGCGCCGAGCGGCGAGTTTCAACCGATCCCGGCGCCCGCGGTTCGTCAGCACAGGGCAACTGCCGTTGCGCTGACGAAGATCCGCGCTCTGAGATGGCCGGCGGTACCGCGGTTCGGAAAAGACGCTGTGATCGAACTTGACATCACTGGTTCGCAGGTTCACGTCGTGAGGAAGCACTGACTGCACAAGACGCGAGAGCGTGCTTGGGATAAATTGAGGGGGGCGTCGATGACAACGGGTCTTCAGGCACTCGAGAACGGATACGTACCGACCGCTCAGCGGGCTCAGATCACACGATCTCTCGCCCGGCGAGTCATGCGACCCTGGTCCGCGGCATTCAAGCGCACCTGCCGCGCTCCCTTTGAACCCGGCCGCATCGGTCGGGGGCTGAGTGTGGTCGTGATCGGCGTTCTGGTGCCTCTCCTGGCTCATGCCAACGTCGGGCGCACGCCCGCGACTTTCCATGTCAATCGGGACGGAGCGGCAACCTATGACATCCCGATCTGGGTGCCTCCCGGGCCGAGGGGTCTCGAGCCGCACATCGCGCTCGCCTACGACAGCCAGAGCGGCAGCGGCGATATGGGCATCGGATGGACACTGGCGGGGATCAGTTCCATTTCCCGGTGCAATCTCACCACCGCGCAGAATGGCAGTCCCGCGCCCGTCACGCTCACTACGAGTGATGCATTCTGCCTGGATGGCGAGCAACTGGAGCTGACCGGCGGCTCCTACGGGGCGGCAGGCTCCACCTATCAGACCGAGATTGCCACTTTCGAGCAGGTCACGGCATACGGGACCGCCGGCAATGGCCCAGCCTACTTCATCGTGCAAGGACCGCACGGGACGCAGTACGAGTACGGGAACGGTGGTGGCTCGCAGGTCCTGGCAAGCGGTACGAGCACGGCGATGCAGTGGTACCTGGACAAGGTCACCGATCCATCCGGGAATACGATGACCTTCGCGTACACCGATGGCACCGGTTCGGCCGTTCCGAGCACGATTTCGTGGACGCCGACCAGTTATGGCGCGAGCACGTATGCATACACCATGCAGTTCACGTACGGCACGAATGCCGCAGCGAGTTCGACGTACGGATACGTCGCGGGCACGAGTGTCTCGAATACCAACCTCCTGCAGGCGATCACGGTCAATTACCAGGGCACTACGATTCGCAAATACGCGTTGACCTACCAGGAATCTTCGGCGACGACCCGGGAGGAATTGACGCAAGTTCAGGAATGTGCCGATGCGGCCCAGACCAACTGCCTGGCGCCGACCACGTTTTCCTACCAAAGTCCCTCGCCCGGCGTTGAGACGAGTGCGACGAGCGCGCTCGCGAACGCACCCGTTAATCTGGCCTGGAGTTACCATTTTGCCGGCAATAGCAGTGACGATCTTGCCTTCTGCAGCGCGGCGCCGAGCCTTACCGTTCAAGTCGCCTTCGCTTCCTCAAGTGGGTACGGAACTCCGCTCAACACCGGAATCCCATGCGAGACGAACGGCACTGTAACCGCCTTGTACGGCGATCTTCTGGGCAATGGCCAAGATGGCATTCTCGCGGTGAACGGCGGTGTCTGGTACTACTATCAATGGAACGGTAGCTCCTTCGTTGGCCAGTCGACGGGCCTCGCCTATCAGGAGGCATACCAGTACGTTCTTGCCGATGTCACTGGTGACGGCCGCGCAGCCCTCGTCGAGATGAACTACAGCTCATCGAATGATGAGCTGACGATCGACGTGAGGCTAAATACGAGTTCTGGTTCGACCGTTTCGTTTTCCTCGAGCAATGCCCAGTGGCTCGCCTTGTCGGTGGGCGCGACCCAATCCTTCTGGGCCAATATCCAAAGTACCTCGGACGGTCAGAGCGGCTCTTTGGGAAATGTAGGGCTGCGGCATCTCGATTTCAATGGAGATGGGCGCGATGATCTTGCGCTCGAGTATCAGACCATGACCTGCATAATGTTCAGGAATGTGTGTCGTGACTCCTATCATGATTACGCTGATGAGCTCATCTCGACGGGCAGCGGGTTCAATGTGACGCAGATTGCGACAGCCAGCACCATGGCGGGGCCGGTTTTTGAATTTCTCAACTTCAACTCCGATGCCTGCACCGATTACCTCTATAACTCCGTTATCTACGTCTCGGGATGCAATGGGACGCCGGCGACCACGGTGACCGTGCCTTCATCATCGGTGATCGGAGCCATGGACTGGAATGGAGACGGCCGCACCGACATCCTCGTCGACAACGGCGGCTACATCGGAGTCTACGAGTCGACCGGAACGGGCCTCTCGAGTCTCATCTCCACTTCAATCCCGTACAGTGCCGGTGACGTGTACTTTGCCTTTGATCCCACAGGAAGCGGGCTGGCGGCACTCGGGGTCTGGAGTGCGGAGTCCTCGCCCGCACCTGTCGAATATTACCTTCACAACGGCAGCGCAGATCTTCTGACCACCATCACCGATGGCTACGGCAATACGATCAAGCCCACCTACGTCACGCTTGCCCAGGGTTCCGGCTCGACTTATACGCCGACGAGCGATGCGCAATTTCCGTATGAAACCTACACCGGGTCACTGCAAGTCGTCAGTCAGGTCACGTACAGCGATCCGTCCAATCCGCCGAACGGCACGTATCAGCGCACCCATTACTACAGCGGCGCGTGGATGAACCGGCAGGGTCTCGGGTTCATGGGGTTTGAGACCGATTCGGTCTACGATTCGCGCAACCAGCTCTATACGCAGCGTACCTTCGATACCACCTTTCCGTTGACCGGGCTGCTGCTCTCGAAAACCGTCACAGAAGGCTCGGCAAGCGGCCAGCCGGTCTCGAGCATTTCCAATACCCTTGCGGACACGGTGCTTTCCTCGACGGCGGGCAGCCAGCGGTACTTCCCCTATGTCTCGGCGTCCACGCTCAAGCAATACGCGGTGGGGGGGTCGGAGAACGGTGCGCTGACGAGCACTACTGCCACGAGCTACTCATACGACAGCTACGGCAATCCGACGTCAATCTCTACCACGATCACTGATGAGGACGGCGGATCACCCGATGATGGGCAGACGTGGACGACTGCGGTGACGAATACACCCGATGCGAATACGAGCACTTGGTGTCTGCGACTGCTGACGCAGAGCGATGTCACTTATTCGGACTCGTTGCCGGATAGTCCGGCGGTGAATGAGGATACGAGTTACACCCCGGATACCAGCAGTTGCCACTACACGCAAATTGTACGGCAGCCGGGCAGTGCGTATCAGGTCACTGAGAGCCTGGGGTACGACAACTTCGGGAATATCAATTCCGATACGGTCACCGGGAACGGCATGGCGGGGCGCACGAGCAGCGTCAGCTGGGGTACGACGGGGCAGTTTCCGATGTCGATTACGAATCCACTGGGTGAGACGACGACATTCAATTATGACTTCGGTTGCGGGCTCGTCAGCAGCATGACGGATCCCAATGGAGAGACCACGAACTGGCAGTACGGCGAGGGATTCTGCCGAGTGACGCAGGAGACACGGCCGGACGGCACGTACACCACCTGGGGGTATACGCTCTATGCGGGAGCAGATCCGAAACCAAGGATGCTGGTCACGGAGGAGGCGCACGACACGTCGGGTAACATGATTCGTACGACAACCGAAGAGTTCGACATGGAGAACCGGCCCTATCTCGAGCAGACGGATCTGCTCAATGGCGCAATGGCGACCGTCATGCAACAGGACTACGATTCGCTCGGCCGGGTGGTTTCGCAGGAGATACCGTACGATGGGAGCACGGTTGGCGCGGTAACCTATTCGTACGATCTCTTGAATCGCGTCACGGGGATGCAGCGACCGACGAGCGCCTCGGACAGCACGGCAGCGATCTGGACATATCAGTACAACGGACTGAACGAGGTCATCACGAACCCAGACGGGGAGTCGCGTACCTTGGACTGGGACCCGAACGGCTGGTTGCGCGAGAGTATGGATGATCTTGGCTATGCGGTCACTTTTGGATACGACGCGGCGGGGGATGAGAACGAGGTCACCGACAATGAGGGGAATACGCTCTGGACGGGAGCGTATGCCGATGGGATCCGACCGTTCCTGATCGGTGAGACGTCGATGGATCGCGGCGCGTGGGGCTTCACCGTTGATGCGTTGGGAGAGCGTACGGCGTGGACGGATGCCAAGGGCCAGCAGTTCTTCGAGTCCTATGACGCGCTCTCGAGGCCCGTGACACTGTCTGAGCCGGATCTCTTCACGCAATGGACATGGGGTTCGAGCGCATCTGCGCACAATGTGGGACGGCTTGCCGGGGTGTGTACGGGAACAGGGACTAATCCGACAGGGTGTTCCTCAAGTGGTGAATCGGAAGCACGGACGTATGACTCGGACGGCCGCTTGAGCACTCGAACCATCACGCTGCCAAATAGCGGGTCGTACACGTACACGTGGCAGTACAGTCCGACGACCGGACTGCTCAGCAGCCTGACGTACCCTGGGACAGCAAACGTCGCGGCGCTCACGCTCCAGTACGGCTATGCCTACGGGTACCTGCAGTCGATCACCGACACCCTGGACTCGCCGAATATAGTCGTGTGGACGGCCAATCAGATGAACCCGGATGAGCAGATCACGCAAGACACTCTGGGCAACGGAATCGTCACCACGCGGACGTATGATGCAGTGACGCATCTGCTCACTGCGGTCCAATCTGGCGTGGGCGGAGGCGCGGCAGTTCAGAATCAAGGCTTTCTATACGATCCGGATGGGAATCTCGTGGAGCGCCAAGACAATGATCTGGGCATGACCGAGAACTTCTACTATGACGGGGACAATCGGCTCAGCTACTCGACGTTGAATGGGACCAGAAATCTCACGATGACCTATAACCCGATGGGCGACATTACCTCGCGGAGCGACGTCCTGGGCGGCGGTACATGGACCTATGATCCCAATCGCAAGCATGAGGTGACAGCGATAAGCAGCCCGGCCACTCCTCCGGTTACGTGGACGTACGGCTATGACGCGAACGGGAACATGACCTCCGGGCCCGGTCGCACCATCACCTGGACCAGCTACAATTACCCGAGCGAGATCGACGATACCGCCACGGGCGAGAGCGTGAGCTTTAACTACGGACCGTCCCGAAATCCCTGGCTCGAGACCACTCAGGAGCCCTCCGGCACGACTGAAACCTATCGGCTCGGAAAACTGATGGATATCGTCGTGTCAGGCAGCAGTACTGCGTATCGGGACTATATCTACGCGGGAAATGAGCCCGTGGCCGTCGATGAGCCCGGCACGGGTGCGAGCGGCTTCCACTACTTTCAGACCGACCAGCAGGGCAGTATTGCAGAGATCACAAATGGGAGCGGCCAAGTCTCCGTGAACGAGAGCTTTACGGCATTCGGAGCGCTGCGCAATCCGACCACCTGGTCCGGGTCCTCCACTAGCGCAGAGCTTGCAACCATCACCGGCATCACCCAGCACGCCTACACGTTCCAGAGGATGCTGGGCGAGCAAATGGGACTCAACGATATGATCGGCAGGGTCGAGGACGCGGTCATCGGGCGATTCATGTCCGCCGATCCGTACGTCACTGATCCTGAAAACCCTCAAGATTGGAATCCGTACAGCTACGTCTACAATAACCCGATGAGCTATACAGACCCGACCGGATTCCATACGAACTGCCACGAAGGGTCCGGCTCAGACCCGACATGCTCTGGCGGTGGCGGTGGCGGTGGCGCGTCTAACCCGCCTACAGCGGGCCAGCCGAACTGGCTGAATCATCTGCCGCCCATCCCAATAAACGGAACTTACTGCAGTAGTTGCGCTCTGCTTACCTTGTT
>JAPTUI010000584.1 GCA_028067895.1 Pseudomonadota bacterium
CCGCGGCGCTCGCGATCGCGGCGTACACAGCATTAGGATGCATCGGCAGCTCGACCGGCTGGCCCGCGGCGAGCAGACTGTGCTCCCGAAACATCCCGCCCACCGGCAAGCCGAGCGCCAGCTCGGTGAGCGCGAAAACCATTGCATCGACGCGATCCGGCGAACCGTCACGCGAGCGTGTCCAGTCAGCGGTGAACCTGCAACATTGATCCTCAAGTTCGGGCAGACTTCCGACGATGTGCGCCTTGCGCTGCTCAAACAGCGCGGCGATCGGCTCGGCGCGCAGGCGCTTGCCGCGGCTCGAGGTGATCGGCTTCACCGGCGCGGTCGGGTCGACCGCCTCAATGGTCGCCTGAACCATCGCGCCGCCGAAATTCACCTCAGCGACGATCCGGTCAGCCTTCCAGACGTGAAATGCACCGAGCGCGCGCCGTGCCCATTCAGTCGGCGCATATCGGCCGGACAAGTCCTCGAGCACGTAGCTGTGCCCGTCCTGCCCCATGCCCGCCACCACGATGCCGGTGAGGTCGGCGCCTTCCTCACTTGAGCCCGCGGGGTCGATGGCCACGACAATGCGCTGCAAGTCCTTCGGGGCAGCGTCGACGCGCGTCGATTCGAGCAGGTCGCGGTTCCAGAGCGCTCCCGGCGTGTCCTCGAGCACCTCGCCAAAAATCTCTTGGCGTTCGAGCCGGGTGCCCTTGTAACGGTCGATAATCTGCTCGACGTAGGCCGGTGCCAGGTTCTCGCGGTTTTCGAGCGTCGACCCGCGCGTGACCACGACATCGCGCCCTTCCCGGGCGAGCAAGTCGCGAATAACCTTCGTCGGCCGCGGCGTCGTGGCGATGGCAACGCGGGGATTCTTCCCGATGCGAAGCCCAAGCAGCAGCATGTCGAGAGCCTCGGGATAGCGCCACGCGGCCAGCTCATCGCAGACGGCCAGGTCGAACTGCGGACCACGGAGGCGGTCTGGTTCGTCAGCCGAGTACATTGTCGCGATCGCGCCGTTCTTCCACGTCAGGAGGCGCTTGGTCGGCTCATACGTCGGCCGGTTCCAGTCCGGCGATATCGCGAGCAGCCCGGAGTGTCCGGTCACAAGCACGTCCCGGCAGTCGCTCGAGGTCGCGGCCACCAGCGCAACCCGGCAGGCTCGACCGGTCTCTACCTCGCCGCGGACAAATTCGCAGACGGTGCGGGTCTTCCCGAATCCGCGGCCGGCGAGCAATAGCCAGACGCGCCAGTCTCCCGGCGGCGGTAGCTGATTGCCGCGGGCCTGCGTGCGCCAGTCGAACGCCTCGGCGCTGCGCAGCGTGTCGGCGAGGCCGCGAAAGAAGTCAGTCATTGATTGTGCCCTCGAGCAGTCGCCCGGACGATGCCGGCAGCGGGGTGGATTGCAGCGAACGCGCCGAGAGTTCCTCGAGGCCTCGCAGGACGGCGGCGCGGGCCTCGGGGTATGGGCTGAGCGTCCTGATGAGCATGCTCTGCAGGTCGGCCATGAGCGGACTCTGCAATATGGCAATGTTCGTCGTAACGGTCGCGCCGGCCTTACTCAGTTCGCCACTGAGCTGGGCGGTGAGCCGCAGGCAGTCGAGCAGGCGCCCCGCAATGAGCGCGGTTCCCTGCCGATCGTCTGCCTCGGACGCCGCGAGAAACCTCGCCATGAGGCTGTTACGCACCATCGCGACGTACTCGAGCAGGGTCATGCCTTCATCAGCCGCGCGCTGTGCCAGTTCGGCCGGCTTCAGCGGGCCGGCGACAAGTTCGCTGCGCCGTTCGGGCGGCACGTGGTTATGCGCGTGTCGCCATACTGCGTCAGCGCTGACCCCGTATTTCTTGCCGATCGCTCGGCGCGAGACGCCGGAAACGATGGCGAGCTCGATCTGATACCGCTGCGGGTGTCCGCAAACGGTGCATTTTCCATTTGGTTCGGCTTTTCGCGACATCACGCAATGCCGGTGCGGTGTGGTGCGGCCATCATGCGCCCCGAAATTCACCGGATGAATTAGAACCTTTACAACCTAACTCACCATCCAATGCCGCGATGTCGGCGGTGAGCCTGATCTGTTGCACGTGCCATGCAATCGTGCTCGGCGCCAGGTACACCCCGAGGCCCTTCAGGTGCCATTGCAGCTCTTTGCCAGTGAGCGGCCGGGCGATCGGGTTTCGGGTGGCGTGCTGGATCATGATTTGGCGGATTGCTTCACGGGTGCGCGCGCCTCGAGCGGCGGCGGCTTTATTACGGGCGGCCATGGTGGCCTCCATGGAATAGGTCGCGCACAGCGCGCTCTGAGAGCTTCAGCGCCGTTGCGATGTCGCGGGGTGTCAGGCCCCGGCCGGCAAGTTCCACGGCAGCAGCGCGCAATACACTGCGGTCGGTAGGCCGGTGGCGGGTGGCGCCGAGGTCGAGGGCGTCGGCCGGGGCCGCAGTCACGGCGCACCCCGTGGAATGCACTGGGACGCTACTCGAGGCGCTGGCCGTGCTAGAGTTTTTTCCCCGTTATCAGGAGCAATGCCATGTCTCGAGAGCCGGATGCGTCGAATTACGTGTGGGAAAAGATGTACGGCGCCGTGTGGTCTATGTGCGGAAAAGGAACCCTTGGCGACCGCCTGTACAATGCCGGAATTGGACTGCACACGCTTAGAGACAACGATCTCGCAGTGGAGCGGCTCCGTGAGGATTTGCGGTTCGTGCTTGATTGGACGACGCGCAACATTACTGGTGATCGTGAAGTGAAGAAATTGCCCGATGATCTCGAGCTGCGCTCGCTGATCGAGAAAATGCTGCACATCCTGCTTGAGACGCACCGCAAATAGTGGGGTGCAATCTCGGAGGGCGGCCGAGGTCAGTCGATACGCGCGAGAGCGTTGCGCACGGCCGCGGCGGTCCAGAGCTTGCCGCGCGGCGTGGTGACGTTGCGGTCGTTGAGATAGGCAGCGATCTGCCGCAGGGACGTGCAGCCGACAGCGCGCGCGGCGGCAATCTCCGGGGCGATCAGCCGAGCATACTCGCGCGCCTTGGCAACGATGACAGAGCGCCCCTTGGCCGCTGCTGCGGGTTGATATGCCGACAAGTCTCGCGGTGTGCCCAGCGGAAGCCCCCGCGCCTTGCGCGCCCGCAATGCCGCCCTGGTGCGTTGGCCAATCACTTCGCGCTCGTGCTGCGCGAGCACGGCCAGCAGGCCGACGGTGAGCGTATTGGCCTCGGGAAGATCGACCGCCTGGAATTTGACGCCGCTGTCGCGCAGGTTCATGAGAAATGCAGCGTTGCGGCTGAGGCGATCCAGCTTCGCCACCAGTAGCGTCGCGCGGGTCTGCCGGCAGCGCAGCAGCGCTGCCTGCAATTGCGGGCGCTGGTTCAACTTGCCGGATTCCACCTCGACGAACGAGGCGAGCTCTACGCCACCATGCTGCCGCAGGTAGGCATCGACGGCCGCCTTCTGCGCCTCGAGGCCGAGGCCCGAGCGGCCCTGCTGCACCGTGCTCACGCGGTAGTAAGTCACAAACTTGGACTTTGGCGGTACCATGTATTGAGTCTCTGAACGAGCGTTGAGAGACACTATACACTGACCATTTCAGGGTGGCAAGGCGGCAGGCGCGGGCCGGCCAGCAGGCAGGCGCGGGCGCAGGGAGCGGGGGCGCTGTCTGTCCGGCCTGTTTTCCCCTATCTCCCCTATCTCCCCTATCTCCCCAATGGTCGGAAACTCCGCAGCTTCGGGCCGGTTTCCAAGAGTTTCTAGGTATTGGGGAGATAGGGGAATTGGGGAAACGCGCAACTCTACGCATCGCGGTCCTCCCATCCTGCTGGTGCCTCCGGTGGCGTGTCGCCTCTCCAAAACTGATACCTGCGAACAGTCTTGCCGGCGCGTAATGGGTCCGGCCGCTCGTGCCTGGTGACGTGCACGGTGTCGAGTAGCAGCTCGTTGTCGTATGCGTCTGTAAAGCATTTCCCGAGCAGCCGCCCGACCTGCTGGCGCCTGGCTTCCTCATCCGTAATGTCCTTGCAGCCGGGCAACTCGATCGTCTCCTCGGCGCACACCTCGGCGATGGCCGAAGCGCTCAGCATTTCACCGAGTCGGTGCGTTCTCACCACGGCAAGCGCCACGGCGCGCAGCCACCCGAGCGCGGGGTTTCCGGCTCGTTCCACGGCGTCCTGGTGGCCGTCGAGCAGCGGTGGCAGGTCGAAGATCGCGCGCACGATCCAGTCCAAGGCGCCGACCCACTCGCGGAACGAGTGCTCGGTGTCGAGGCGGGGTGCACCGGCCTCGTGCCATTCGCGAATCACGGCGTGCACGCAACCGAGGTAATACGGCTGCCGGGCTCTGACGTGCTCGAGAATGCCGCCTGCGGGGAATTTCTTGAACCCGGCGGCCGGCCGATGTTTGAGCAACCGGAAGATCATCAGCCGATTGGCGAGGTCCTGGGTGGCTTCGATGCCGTTACTGGTCAGGGCGAAGTTCATGCGCCGGATGCTGACCGTCACCTGTCCGCGGTACGGCACCCGCACGGCCACCTCATCGTCGGCGGTCAAGATGCTCTCGAGGTATTCCGATTCGAGCCTGCCGCGCAGGTTGTCGAGCAGCACGAATGCCGAAGCACGCAAGAGCTGCGCACCGAGGTCCTCATCGAGCGATCCGACGCCACCGTTGCGGCGCCCGAGCGGTATCGGTGTCTCGCCGTAAATGGCCTGCTGCAGCCGCAGGAAGTATCCCTTGCCGGTCTGGGATGCGTCCGCCTCGGCGCAGGTCATCAAAGCGTGGCCGGGCAGCAGTCCACCCGAGCGGATCGCGGGGCCGAGGAGCGCTGCGACGGCACGCGACTTGTCGGACGGCGTTGCGAACTTGAAGTCATCGAGCAGCGCCAGGATTTCACGGGCGGCCTCGTCGATCTCAACGATGGGCGGCTGCGCGTCACCCTGCACGAGGATGCCGCCGCCGTCCGGGTGATAGCCGGCGCCGAGTGTCACGAGTGCGCTGTCTCGCTCGATGAGAACGGGCACCTTGGATACCATCGCGATCGGGGGCAGGAACTTGCTGGCCTCGAGTGTGAGCAGGAGCGCCTCGGCGTTGTCGCGGGAACATCGTTTCGGCAGCAGCGCGAGGCCACCGTGATGCAAGGTCTTAACCGCGACCACGCGGCGGCCGTAGCCGTCGAGCCTTGAGCGCAGCGATCCCGGCGTCATGGGGTCGAGGCGGCCGTCTTTCAGCTCGAGCACCACGCCGTTGCGGATGAAAGCCTCGCGCCGCTCAGCCAGGAGTTTGAACAGCCGACGCGCGGCGTAGGGGAAGGGCACCCAGTCGTTCGGCAGGATGATCTCGCACCCGGGAGCGCTGGCAACCAGCGCCCGCACGTCCGGTTCCATGCCGCCGACGTAATCCATATCCGTATCGAGCTGCGCGGCGTGCTCAAGCGGCGGAATTTCGGGCAGTGCGTTGGCGTTCATGCGCGCTCCTTCGGCGCATAGCGCGTTGCGCTTGCGGCGATCTGGCGCAGCTCACCATCGTCCATCGGTGGATCGCAATGATCGGCGTTGGTCGCGCGCAGTGATTCATAGATGGCGTTCAATTCGAGCCCGAATCGCCGCAGCAGACAGGCGAGCGCAAACAGCGTCGCGTTCCGCTGACCGTTGGTGATGACCATGTGACCGTTTGTGTCAGGTGTCGGTCGCGGTCGGTTGCGCTTCGCGAGGATGCGCTCAAGGAGCGAGTCCGGCGCTTGCGCGATGGGTAGATTTTTCCCGATTTCGTATGATGTGCCATTCACGGTTGAGCCGGCGCCAACGACATAGCCGCCGTTGCCGCGCCAGTCGATACCAGGCAACAGGTCGGTGCCGATGCTGACGCGTTCATCGCCGGAGAATCGGAAGTACAGATGCCAGCCGCCCGACCATGTTTTCACCGTGAAGGTCGGCGGCAATTCGAGCGCGTGCAGCGAATCGAGCCACTTGGCGTTATGCCGCGGGTCAACGTCCACCACGAGCAGCCCCGAGCGCCGCCCGGTGGCGATGCCGATGTTGGCGTCTGGATATTCGCGCCACCATTCCTCGATGCGTGTTAAGTCAAGTGTTGCGTCATGACAGCCGCGACCGCCTCGCTCGCGCGGGATCGCAGGAACTTTTCCGGCGAGCGGGAACACGGGCCATCCGCGAGCAGCGTAGTGCAGGGCGAAGTCAAGCACGGGGAGTCCTCCCCGTTGTCGTGTACCAGATTGCAATGACGAGGTGTTGATATATATCGGTGTCACAACCTATCGAACACATCGTGGTTTCCATCTTCTCGATTTTGTTGCCTTGATCGTCGGCGCTGGCGAGCCAAGCGTTAACTTCACGCTGGATGTTTTGCTCTTCGTTCGCGCCAAACGCGCGGAAAAGTTTGAGACGGAGTGTCTTGTTGCTCACGGCTGCACCGCCTGCGGCGGGAACCAGCGCTTGCGCATTCCGCTACGGCGCCTGCGCACGCGCTCAACGCAATGGCCGCAGACAAGAAACGCGCTCGGCGCGCCCCACATTTTGTGGACCAACAGCCAGCAATCCGCGCCCGCAGGGCCGGTGCATTCCCAGCAAGCCCAACCGTCCGCGAGCAACCGCTGCCGCTCGCGTTCGGCAGCCTGTGCGGTGATCGACTTCAACGTTGGCGGCTTGCCCAGGACCGGGCCGTGCTTCCCGACTGGGTACGCTCCGATGAAGGCAATCATGACCGCACCCCCGCGCGCCGCTCGAGGCGCAGGCGTTCGCGAATGACGAAGTTTTTGCGGCGCCACGAGTCGATGTCCGACGCGGCAGTCAAAACGCGGCCGCGGGTTTGATCGGGCAGGCCGGCGCGAAAAATTGCGGCCGCAGACTGGCGCTGATCGAAGGAATGTTGTACGTTTCGCATGTTCGATACCTCTTGCGAGAGCCGCGTACCTTGGCCGGGCGCGGCTTTCGCGTTTACGGGATAGGGTTAGGCGGCGCTCGCGGTCTCGGGGGCGCGGTGTCGGGCTGCCGGGTCGACTCGCCGGGCCGCTATCCATGCCTCAAGGTCTCGCCGGTCGTACCTGACGGTACGGCCTAGCTTCAGATGCGGCGGCGGAGGGGTACGGTTGCCGAGCACGCCGCGAAAACGAGCGGCGCGCAGGAAACTGACACTCATCCCGATCAGTCGGGCGGCGTCTGTCTCTGTAAGCAGGTCTGGCATGGTCTGTTACTCATCACTACCTTGTGAGGTAATAGACCACGCGAGCCGGAGCATTTCCGGCCCGAAAATGTCCGGTTAGCTACTTTTTTCGAGTTCTGGCGCGCATGCGTTTCCCCTGCAGCGCGCGCTCAACGGTCTTGATGTTCACGCGGGCTGCTTCCGCGATCTGCTGATCCGACAGCCCGGCTGCGTGCATCTGCAAAATGGCGCTGTCACGTGCGGTGCCATGCGGTTCGATCAGCGCAGGGGGGTTGTGGCTGAACTGCCCCATCCAGGCACCGGGGTTCCCGTAGAAGCGCGTGACTTCGCGCCCCATGCTGTCCCGCTCGGTATGTTCGATGAGCTTCGCGACTTTCGGGGCCTTGGGGGGCTTCGCCTTGGGGGGCTTCCGGAGCCGGCGGAGCAGATTCTTGCGGTTCGCGCCGCGCGGGGGCGCCTTCTCGGGGAGCGCCTGAGCAACGGGGCCCGCGACGGTCTGCCGCAGGCGATAGCGCTTGCGCAGTTCCGCGCTGAGGTCGAGCATCCTGTCGACGATGTCGGGCTGTTTGCGCTTCACGGCTTCGCTACCAGCTTAGCGACCGCAGCGGCCTTCTGATCCGGCGCCAGATGCGCGTATCGCAGCGTCATTGCCATGGAGCCGTGGCCCAGGAGTTCGCGCACGGTGTTCAGCGGCACGCCGGCCTGCACCAGCCGCGAGGCGAAGTGATGCCGGAGGTCATGCCATCGGAAGGCGGTGATCTTCGCCCGCTCGAGCAGGGACGCCCACGCGGTCTTGAAGCCGGTATCGACGGCGATGACGCGCTCGCCAGCCGGCGCTTGCTCCTTCCACTTCTTCAGCACATCGAGCGCTTCGTCATTCAGCGGGATATGCCGGGTCTGTCCGGCCTTCGCGGTCGCGCCCTCGACGGTGAGCTGCTTGCCCTTCATGTCGACATTCGCCCACCGGAGCGCGAGCAGTTCGCCGCGGCGCATCCCGGTGTTCATGCTGATCAGGACGGCCGGAGTGAGGTGATCGCCGAAGTAGGGGAGCGGCGGCAGCGGGTCCTGCTTCCGAGCCTTCCGCCAGCGGTTCGCGGATTCGCGGGCCTTGCGCATCTCGGCGTCCCGCTCGCTGAGCGCCTTCCTGAGCCGCTTCTCCTCGGGTGTATCCAGATATCGCACCTTCGGCGTGCGGTCGATCTTGGGCCGCTCAATGCGATGCACGGGGTTAATGGCGAGCTTGTCGAGTTTGACCGCGCGGGTGAGCACGCTAGAAAGTGCGTCAAGGTCGCGGCGCACGGTCGAAGGTTCGATCCCCTCGTTAATGCGCTTAAGTCGCCAGCCCTCAACATCCTCGACGGTGATTGCCGAGAGCGGCTTGTTGTACCACTTCGCGAAGTGCAGCCCGAGACGCCACAGCGTTCCCTCAGCGGTCCTCGGGCGATGTGCCTTGACCCACGGGGTATACGTGTCCGTGACGAACTGACCGAGCGTCAAGCCGTCAGCGCCGTCGAGGCCCTCAAGGGGAGGGCGGCCGTGCGCGACGTTGCCGAGGATCTTCTGGCAGCGCTCGCGGGCCTCGTCGGGCGTGAACTCGCCGACCTTGCCGATGACCTGGATGCCACTGCGGCCCCAGCGGGCGTAATAGGAGCGGGCAC
>JAPTUI010000070.1 GCA_028067895.1 Pseudomonadota bacterium
CGATCTGGCTGAATCGCCTTGCAGGCCTCGTAGCCGATCCCCAGCCGGTCCATCACCCCCGGACGGAAGTTCTCCAGCACAACTTCGGACTGCCCGATAAGACGCCGGGCGATCTCAAGACCCTCGGAACTCTTCAGATCCACGGCGAGGGAGCGTTTGCCGACATTCGCCGCAATGAAAGCCGGTGCGAGTCCGTGGTACTCGCGAAACGGCCCGTAGTCACGCATGGCGTCGCCACGCAATGGCTCAAGCTTCACCACCTCTGCTCCCAGCATCCCGAGAAAATGGGAACAGAACGGACCGGCCATGACGTGACTGAAGTCCGCGACGCGGAACCCTGCTAGCGGCTGAGACATGGGTGCGAACTTTTACCTTTTGAGGCTACATCTGTCACTCGAATTGGCTCCTTCGACATACTGATACCGGGTTCTGCTTTCTGCTCGTCCTTCATTGTTCAGCCGCACTGGCTTCCAAATAAATAGATGATAGTGTAAACTATTTTCGCCTTCATCGATAAGGATAGCGAACTTCAAGAGCAAAATAGGGGTCGCATGCGTCACGATCGCTTCTCCACGAGACAATCTCGTCTCATTCAGCTTCCCACGCCGATCTTCGCCGCAGCTGCGACGCATACGGCCGCCCGGCCGACGGCATGAGACAGCTCGACATATTGATGGCAGGCGATGTGATTCTGGACGCACCGGATCCCGATCACTGGCTGAGCGGTCTGCGTGCGGTTACGGACACAGCGGACATCGCCATCGGTCATCTCGAAGTCCCACACACTCTCGCTAGCGAGGAAAGCTCCGACGACGTGCCTGCACCCGCGGCCGACCCGGCACACCTCGGTGCGCTGCAACGGGCCCGATTCGCGGCAATGACGCTTGCCGGAAACCACATCGCCGACCGGGGGGCGATCGGCATCACCGACACTGTCGCGGCGCTCGATCGGCTCGGCATCTCTCACTGCGGCGCGGGCGCATCGCTCGCCGAGGCGCGGCGCCCGGCGATTCTCCTTCGCAAGGGTCTGCGCATCGCGCTGCTCAGCTACAACTGCGTCGGCCCCGAGAGCAGCTGGGCCGGGCGTGACCGCGCGGGATGTGCATTCGTGCGTATCGAGCCGGAGGATCACGGCCGGATCGCCCCGGCGGCGCAGCTGACGCACGTCGACAGAGAATCTTTGGCCGAGATGAGCCACGACGTCAAGCTTGCCCGAACCGACTCCGATCTGCTGATCGTCGCCCTGCACAAGGGCATCCTGCACCGACCCGCCGTGCTCGCCCCATACGAGCGGACAGTGGCGCACGCCGCCGTCGAGGCCGGCGCGGACGTGGTGATCGGCCATCACGCGCACATTGTCCGCGGCATTGAGCTCTACCGTGGCCGCCCGATTTATCACGGTCTTGGAAATGGCTGCGTGGTGACTCGAGCGCTCGGTCCCGATGAGATGCACCCGAAGCGCGCAGCGTGGGTGCGCAGGCGCAAGCAGTTGTTCGGGTTCGAGCCCGATCCAGCGTATTTCCTGGCACCTTTTCACCCCGAGGGCATCCACGCCATGATTGCGCGGGTCCGATTCGATGACGGGGTGCTTGAGGCCGGCTTCGTGCCGCTGCACGTCGAGCCGCCGGGACGCCCGGTGATCCCGACGCCCGAGCGGGCGATGCGCATCGCTCGCTACGTCGCCGACATTACCGCCCGTGCCGGGCTGCCGCCCCTCGCTCTTCAGCAGGGCGACGACATGTTTCGGGTCATCTCATGAGTGCCCCGGCTGCGCACACCGCCAAACTCATGGTCACGCCACGCGAGCTACTCGAGGATGCAGCGCCGTTTATCGCAGCTGACCCGCTGCATACGATACTGCCGGTGCTCGCGTCGGTCGGCATGGTTCTGACGCGGATGTCAGGTCGATGAGCATGCTCACTCAGCTGTTGCAGGGCACCGCGACGGATCCGTTGCGTCACGCACGCTTGCACGCCGAGCGCGACGGGGTCGTCATCGGTCTGGTCGGTTATGACACGCCCGTGGAGCTCGTGCTGGCCGCCGACGCACTGCCGGTGCAGCTACCCGCGTTTGCCGACCGGGCCACGCCAGAGGCGGATCGGTACCTCGAGGCGAGCTTCACGCCCATGCTGCGCTCGATCGTGGATGAATGGCTGCGGGGGCGCTTCGACTTCATGCGAGCCGTCATCTTCTCGCGTTCGGACGACAGCGCCCAGCGTTGCTATTACTATCTTTGTGAGCTGCAGCGTTGCGGCCTAGCCGGCGGACCGACGCCGCTGATCTTCGATGTCGCCAAGATTCCGCGAGCTACCAGCCGGGCACACACGCAAGCTTCGCTGCGTACCATGGCGGAAGCGCTGTCGAGCGATCCGGCGAAGCTCGCGGAGGCCATTGCGACGCGTAATCGGCGGCGGACCCTGCTCTCACGCCTTGAATTGGCGCGGCACTCCGCGCGTCCACCGGTCGGATCGGACTGTGAGCGACTGCTGCGTCTCGCCGACGCTGTGCCCGCCGATCGGCTCGATCGCGAACTCGCCGCCTGGCTGGCGGGCGATTTCCCCCCGCACCAGGGGCCCCGCCTGCTGCTTGCGGGCAGCGTGCCACCGGATGGACGTCTGCACGAGGCGGTTGAGCGCGCCGGCGGTTGCGTCGTCGCCGAGGTCGACGACCGCGGACTCGATGGACGTGGACCGATAAGCGTCCATGGCCCGGACCCGCTGCCCGTGCTTGCGCGCCATCACCATGAACTCGATTGCGGTGCCCGCAGCTTCGGCGACCGGGTGGCGCTCCTCGCCCGGCGGGTCTCCGAAGCGCGTGCCGACGGTGCGGTGGTATGGCTGATCGAAGAGGACGAAGCTTCCGTCTGGCAACTGCCTGCGATGGCGGCGGCGCTTGCGGCGGCACGCGTCCCGCTGCTGTCCATGACGCGCCGGCGATGGGATGCGCGAGACGGGACTCTCGAGCAGATCGAAGCCTTCGTCCGCAGACTGCAGGTCGCAAGATGAACGTGCTGCAGGGTCACCGCATCATCGAGGTCGGCGAGGGCGCCGCCAGCGCGCTGGCACGATTTCTCGCCTCACTCGGTGCTCGAGTCCTACCGGGCACGCCTGAGCTACTCTCAGCCGATCTCCATGGTGCCTCATTCCTCATCGACCGCCGGAGCACGCGGCAGTGGTCCGAGGCGTCCTGCCCGCAAGCGGATCTCCTCGCCCGCCATCCGCAGCTGATTCATGTCGCCATCACGCCGTTCGGTCCGGACGCAGCGCGAGCGGCATGGACCGGGAACGAGCTGATCGTCTCAGCACTTGGCGGCGCTCTGGGGCTCACCGGCGATGCGGACCGTGCACCGGTCAAGGAGGCGCTGGATGCCTGCCTGTTCCACACGGACATGGTGGCCGCTGCCGCCATGCTGGCCGCCCACTACGAGCGGGGCCGCAGCGGCCAGGGCCAACAGATCGACATCAGCGCACAGGAGGTCACTTTCAGTCGGGGGGTCAACTCCATATTGGTTTGGCAGTTCGATCGGCGCAAGCTGCGGCGCACCGGTGGCGCGCTCGGCTACGGGCGAGCGACCGTACGCTGCATCTGGCGGCTGAAGGACGGCTGGTGCTTCCATACGCTGATGACGGGCCGGCTCGGTGCTCCGGCGAACCAGGCACTGAGTGACTGGATGGACGAGCGCGGCGTCGACAATCCCCTTCACGGCACCGACTGGGTCCGCTACGACCGCTCGGCACTGCAGCCGGACCGACGCGCCCGCTGGGAAGCGGCCATAGGAGCCTTCTTCCTCACGTGCACCAAGTCGGACATTGCAGTCGAGGGACGTCGGCGCGGCATCAACGCGGCGGTCGTGTGCGAGCCGCGGGATGCGCTCGCGGACCCTCACCTGCAAGCGCGCGGGTTCTGGTCGGAGCATGACGGTGTGCGGCTTCCGGGGTATTTTTTCAAGGCGCACCAAAGCGAGCCGGCGGGCCCGAGCGCCCCAAGGCGCCTCTCGCGACCTGGTCCACTCGCCGGCGTACGGGTGCTGGATTTCTCCTGGGCGCTGGTCGGCTCGATCACCACCAAGATCCTCGGCGATCTCGGCGCGGATGTGATCAAAGTGGAGAGTGCCACACGGCCCTGCCTCTCTCGAGTCGACCGTCAGGTGAGCGCATCGAGTTCCGATAGCCTGGATGATAAACCGTGGTTCGCGCACTTGAATACCTCCAAGCGCAGCCTGGCTCTCGACCTCAAGATACCCGAAAGCCGCGAGGTGATCGACCCGATAGTGCGCTGGGCGGATGTCGTGGTAGAGAACTTCTCTCCCGGCACGATGAGCAAGCTCGGCCTCGGATACGAGGAAATCGCGAGGCTGCACCCGGGCATCGTCATGGTCTCGGGCAGCGTCTACGGGCAGGACGGCCCGCTCGCCCGTGAATGGGGCGTCGACGGCACGGGCGCTGCGCTTTCCGGGCGCACCTTTCTCACGGGCTGGCCGGATCGGGATCCGGTGATCCCGAGCGCCCTACCCTACGGCGATGTGATCGTGCCCTATGTGATGGCCGCCGCCGTGGCCGCGGCCCTGCAACACAGGCGCGAGAGCCGGCGCGGAGCTCACCTTGACGTCGCGATGTACGAAGTCTGTCTGCAGCAGACCTACGAGGCGCTGCTGCAGACGCAGACCGGTCCGGCGCCGACGCGCGCCGGCAATGCCGACGCGCGGCGCTTTCACCAGGCGGTATATCCGGCCAGCGGCGAGGATCGCTGGATTGCCATCAGCTGCCAGGGGCGCGCCGAATGGTTGCGACTGTGCGCCCTGGCGGGTCTCACCGAGGACGAGCCCCAGCGGCTGGAAGGCGCGCTCGGCGCATGGACCGCCCGTCAGGACGCTGCGCGCCTCGCCGAGGCGCTGCAGCTCCAGGGCATCGAGGCCGCGCCCGTGCAAGACATCGAAGATCTCATGGACGGCGATGCGCCACTCGCCGCGCGGATGCCGCTCGTCACACTTGATCATCCGCTTCTTGGACGCTTCGGCCACCTTCGCACCCCGATGCACTTCTCGCGCACCGCACCGATTCCATTCCGCGCACCACGCCTGGGCGAGCACTCGCGTGAAATCGCCGTCAACATTGCCGGGCTTGCACCACAGCGGGTCGCGGAGCTCGAAGCCAAAGGAGTCATTCGGTGAATTCCAACCCCCGGGCGCGCAACGATCTGGCATGCACCGCCGCAGCGACCGGCTTTCAGCGCGCTTATGTCGGCGAACTCAAACGACGAGTCGTCGACGGCGGAGAGCCCTTCGTCGTCGCCCAGGCCGATACGCCGCATGAGATCTTCCACGCGATGGATATCCCGCTGATCACCAACCAGTGGTGGTCGGCCTACCTCGCCGCCAAGCAGCTCTCGGGCCGCTACTTCGAGGCGCTCGAGCGTCAGGGCTATCCGAACAACAGCTGCCGCTATTGCTCCCTCGGGCTCGCCTGCACGCTCGCGGCCGACCCGGCCACCGCGCCCTGGGGAGGACTGCCCCGACCGATTGCGCTGGTCGCGCGCCTCACCTGCGACTGCATCCAGCAGGTGTTCACGCTCTGGGCCCATGCCCTCGGCACCGAATTCTTCCCGCTCGAGGCACCGGCCTGGAGGCACAAGGATCCTGCCTGGTTCGGGCATTCGTACGATCGCTGGATGGAAGTGTACGAGCCCGGTCGTATCGAACTCATGGTCGAGGAGATGCGCGACCTCATCAAGCTGTTGGAGCGCAAGTCCGACCGTCGCTACGACGAATCACGCCTCGAGACACTGATGGAACGTATCAACGAGCAGGAGGGCTACATCGCCGAAGCGGCGCAACTCATTGGGGCCACGCGCCCCTGTCCAGTGGCGGTCACCGACCAGATGACGAACACGATGATACCGCAGTGGCACCGTGGCTCAGAATGGGCCGTTGCGCACGCGCGGCGCTTTCGTGACGAAGTGATAGACCGGGTGCGCGCCGGGCACGCCGTCTGTTCGCACGAGCGGAGTCGCCTGATGTGGATCGGCGCGGGCCTGTGGCACGACTCCGGGTTCTACCACGCGCTCGAGGAGCGTTACGGTGCGGTGTTCGTCTGGTCCATGTACATGCCCTTTGCCGGGCCGCAGTACCTGCGCGAGACGCAGGGACGGCCCCTGCACGCGCTCGCGAGTCGCATCTGCTCGATGAACGAGGTTCTGCACCTGCCCCCGTGGATGAACGCCTGGATGGTAAGCGAGGCTCGGCGCTGCGGCATCGATGCCGCGCTCATTCTGATGCCGCCGGGTAACCGCATCTCTCAATCGGGCATCCGCCTGACGGCACGGGCGCTCGAAGCAGCGGGAGTGCCCACGCTGACGGTAGACGCCGACATGGTCGCCTCGGGTGGCTGGGACCGGGAGGAATTCGTCATGCGTGTGTGCGAATTCCTCGCCGGGTCAGGTCTGACATGAGTCGACGGCGGCAGCCACGCGATGGCACCACGCCGGCCGCACGGGCGGGAGGGTATTGGCCGCGTCCCTTGCGGAGCAGGCCGGCGGCGGATTGAGTTTGCACCGAAGCGGCAACCGATAGGGGGCTTGATATGTCGAAGTCGGCTTTCATCTCCATCGTCTGCGCGATGTTTTTCGGCTTGGTGGTGCCCGCCTCCGCCGCACATGCCGCGCATGGCGATAATCCCAGAAAGATCTCCGAGCCAGGGTATTATTCCGGCTATGCGCCCGAGCTTTACGACGGCTACCAGAGGACGTCCTTCTACGTCCCGGTGCGTGACGGCACCAAGCTCGCGGTCGATCTGTTCAGGCCGACGCTTCATGGGGTCCTCGCCAAGCGACGGCTACCGGTCATATGGATGAATACTCCGTACAACCGGCGATACGGCTTTCATCATATGCCCACCGTGAGCTCATATCCGGGGTTCGCGCTGCAACTGGTGAAGTACGGCTATAACGTTGCGGTAGTTGATTTTCGTGGACTTTATGCCTCCTACGGCACCAACAAGGTTTTCAATTTCGGGGAATACCTTCCGCCCGCGACCACCGACGCCTATGACATGACGCAGTGGTTCGCCAAGCAGCCCTGGAGCAACGGGCGCGTCGGAATGTGGGGGTGCTCCGCGACCGGCGGCAGCCAAGTGCAGGCTGCGACCACGCGGCCGCCGGCACTCAGGGCCATTTTCCCCATGAGTTCGGTGTTCGACGCGTACTCGTTTCTGGTAATCGGCGGCATTCCGCTGCGGCCTTTCATGCCGCCTTCCCAAGCCATTACATTGGACCGGGACAAATCGGCGGCTCTGGTCGACGGACCGAACGGCAAGTCGGAGCTTGCACAGGCGATCGCCGGGCACAAGAACAACATCGATGCGCCCGACGTCGGAGTGGGCACCAATCTCCCGTTTCGCGACAGCCGCGCCGCCGAACTCGGCGGCATCAAGTGGTGGGCCGTATCAAGCCCTTCGACGCATTTGCGCGCGCTGCAACATGGACACTTCGGGGTGTACGCCACATCCAACTGGGACGAGGCGGGCACGAAGCTTGCGGCCTTCGAGCTGTTCGCCAATCTCCCGAAGGGAAGGGTGAAGCTGCTCGTCGGGCCGGGCCGACATTGCGGCTGGCAGACGGCCTGGCTGGACACCGGATTTTCCGTGGTCACCGAGGAGCGGCGTTTCTACGATTACTGGCTCAAGGGCATCCAAAACGGGGTGATGAGACAGCCCCCGGTGACCTACTATACCTACAACGCCCCGCCCCAGAGCGCCTGGCAGACCTCCTGGACGTGGCCCCCTGCGAATGCGATGAAGACCGCTTTCTATCTCAGTCGGGGGACGCTCAGCCGCGTAGCGCCCCGCAAGCCCGGCAGGACGTCGACCGCCATGTCCCCGGAGCCCAAGGCAAATCCGATCTTCGTCGACAGGCCTTCCGGAGGAGTCGTTTACCAGACTGCACCGCTGTCGCATAACGTGCAGATCACGGGCTTTCCGGTGATGAAACTTTGGATATCGACTCAGGCTCCCAACACCGACGTGATTGCATGGCTCGAGGACGTGGCGCCGAACGGTACTACTCGGTCCTATCAGATGTTCGGTCGTCTTCGCGCCTCCGACCGTGCCTTGGGCAAGGCGCCGTACAAGGACTTCGGCCTGCCCTGGCACCCGTTTCTCAAGAAGGACGCCAGACCGCTCAAGCCCGGCAAGCCGACTGAGCTTCAGTTCGCGCTGCTTCCGATGTCTTATATCTTTCCAGCCGGCCATCGGATCCGCATGATTGTCGCGTTTTCGAACCCCTCCGGTGGACCGCGCAAGCCCGTCGAGGTGCTGAGCGGCCCTGGCGCCCTGTCGACCCTCATCTTGCCCGTGATGCGAGGCTCGGCACCCTGACAGCGGCTGCGATCACACCGGCGAGGCGCAGCCTGGCCGCCTGGGAGATTGTCGCGGTCGAGCGGCACGTCCGACCCCGCACACGATGAGGCTCCCTTGGCTCAATCCGAGTTCGACTTGCGCCGTGCAGGCGACACTCCCGACCTGCGGAGCGACGAGCGGGTGCTGACGTCCTTCGACCGCGGCAACTCGGCGCGTGGCTGCCGACTCGACCCCACTGCCTTCGCGCGCATCAGCCTGGGGCAAGCAGGCGCCGGCGGGCGGCATCGATCTGTTGGTGATCAAGCGGTTCGGCCAGAGGAAGCGCAGGGCGGTGGCCTGTCCGCCCTGATCGCCGAAACCCTGATTGCGGGCACCCCGGCGACCGGGTTGTCCCGCCCCGACCTAGATCGGA
>JAPTUI010000397.1 GCA_028067895.1 Pseudomonadota bacterium
TGTCGCGCATGAGGTGCTGCCGGGAGGCACGAAATGAGCATCCTCGCAACCTTCATCCAGGGTGGACAGCGGCTGATAGCGCAGTGTCCGCACTGCGACCACCTATTCCAGGTCTTGCACGCTCGATTCATCTTTCCGTCCAAAGACCCAGGGCGGTGTGAATATGCCGATTTGCTGGCCATGCAGGCTACGACGAGTCGCCTCAGTGGCCGCCTTGAACGCGCGCAGGAGCGCTACGATGCGGTAATCGAGGGCCTGCGGGCAAAGGCGACCGCCCAGGGGCAGCGGAGCGCTCGCAAGCACGTGCTCAGGATTGACCAAGTGTTCTCAGCCAGGAAGATCGACCCCCAAGACGTGAAGGTCCTGTTTGATCCAGTGGACTATGTGGTCTTCCATGGGTTGAACGGTAAGGGGGTGAAGGAAGTCAGGTTCATTAGCCACGAACCGGAATCCGCGCAACAGGAGCGCATTGTCAAGGCTATAGCGAAGGTGATTAAAGCTGGCGATGTCGGATTTAGCACCCTCCGAGTGACGAAGGAGGGCGGGATTGAGGGCGAGAGAGCGTGATTGGAGTCGCGCTGGGGGTGCTCGACAAAATGAATCCGGGTTTGCTAGCCAAGATGATGGTGTCGAGGTCCAGGCGAGAACCGTGGAGGAGGCCGAGCAGCTCCTCGAGCGCGCTCAAACGCTGCAGACCAGTCGGAAGAGTCCCGAGGAGAAAAATGCGTGACTATCCGGTCGCGGCCTGTTGCGCGAGTCAGGTTATGCCTTCTTTGGGGTGGGCGCCGTCGCTCCGGACGCAAGCCCCCGCCGCAGGGTGCGCCGCGCCGTGATCCGCATCACAAGCCCCCTGCACAAAGCTTGGACTTGATCACGGCGAGGGCGCGGCTTGCTGCCTACGATGTCGTCTCGACTTGACATTGAAGTCTGTCATGGCAGCTATCAGGCTTGCATCGCTGTCCGCCGTCGCTCTGGTCGTCCCCCTGTTTAGCGGTTGTGCAGGCTTACACCAATGGGCAGCCGAGGAGCAGGCGCAACAAGACGCGCAACATTACGAACTTCAGTGCTATGCGGAGCGCGACTACCCGCAGCTGCTGAAGAATGACAGTTGCACCGAGCGAGATATGTTCAACGGGCAGCAAATCCAGGCGGAGCAAGCTGCTCAGGCCGCCCGGGCTGCGGCGGCTGAAGCGCAGGAGCAGGCAAATCTCCGAGCGGAGCAGGCTGCCCTGAACGCGAGCGCTGCGGCAACTCAGCGCGCGATAGCACAGCAAAATCGGTCACTGCAGTGCACAACGACTTACAGCGGCAATACGGCGAATACAAGCTGTAACGAGCCATGAGAAAGCCTCCCTGCACTCCGGTGCCGCGCGAGCCTGCTAGCATGTCCGAGCCACTCTTTCCGCCATTCGAGGCTGTAGTCGATCTTTTCCACGTGGCGGGAGGCATTACCCTCACAGCCATCCGCTCACCGAGCGCTCTTGCGGAGGAGTTCAAAGCGGTCTTCCCGACAGAGACTGCATGTTGTCTGCGTTATCTCGGCGCCCACCTCGAAGTGGTGGACACGCAAGACTTCGTTTCAGTGCGAGGGACCAACGCCGCCGGCCACGAGGTCGAGTACCCGGAGCCCCGGTAGTAGATCGAGCAGGGCGCCGCACAGGGATCCCACCTCAGTTAGGGGATTTGCTCCAGAGGCAGACCGGGTGTCCGGCGAGGTCAGGCGGTCCTCTCGCCCGCATCGCGAGCATCAGTGAGCTTCAGTTGGCGGCGACCGGATTTGATGCTAGACTGTTTTCGGCATCAAGAGGTGGGCCGACGCCCACGCCAACCTGCCTGCCCTGGCAAGGTGGATCGCGTAAGCGGATGTGGCTCCCCGGCGGAGCAACTAAGCGGGCGAAGCGTCGGCCCTCCTCAAACGGAGGGCTTTTTGTTTTCCAGCACACGCATCGCTCCCGACACCGTCCGGGCCTACTTGGAAACTGAATACCACGTATTCGGCGAACCCGCCTTTACCCTACAGGTCGGCGAACCAAGCCCGGCCCTGCTTGCCGCCCACAGGCGCTGGAGGGTCCAGTGCAGCGCGCTTTTGACGGCCTGCAATCCCCTGAGCGGGATGGTCGATGAGGCGGCCAACGTCCTGCGACAAGACGCATTGGGGCGGGAGCTTTCTCGGCTTGGCTTTGCGTGCCTCGAAGGCGTCGGCCGACACCCATCAAACGGTTGGCCCGCTGAGCCGAGTTTTCTTGTAATGGGTCTGAATCTCGATACGGCCCGGAATTTCGGGACGCGCTTCGATCAGAATGCCGTGGTGTGGAACGCGGCCGATGCCGTCCCGCAGCTGATATTACTCAGATAAACCGATGGGCGTGGTCTGCCCGCTGTAAGGCATTCAGACCGGGGGATTTGATCCAGCTTGCCGCCCCAGAGAGATCGTCAATGCGGCTAAAGAGGAGTCGTTCATGTCTATTCGCAATGGTTTTTTTTCCTCGGAATCGGTCTCCGAGGGCCATCCCGACAAGCTCGCCGACCGCATCTCCGATGCGGTGCTTGACGAGTTTCTGCAGCACGAGCCCTCAGCAAGAGTGGCGTGCGAAACGCTCCTGGCCGATCAATGCGTCATCATCGCGGGAGAATTCAAGACCCATAACGCCGAACTATTCCACCACGTACGGGAATGTGCGCCGTTGATCGTGAGACACGTGCTCGCGGATACCGGCTACGAGAGCGCTGCCACCGGCATCGATCCGGAACGATGCGAAATCCAGGTACGCTTCAATCACCAGTCGGCCGACATCAATCGCGGTGTCGATCGGCAGGACGGCGCGATGGGCGCTGGCGACCAGGGGCTCATGTTTGGCTACGCCTGCGATGAGACCCCTGAGTTGATGCCGGCACCGATCGTCTTCGCTCACCGGCTCGTACGCCGGCAGGCTGAGCTGCGGCGCTCTGGCGCGCTTGCCTGGCTGGAACCCGATGCCAAATCCCAGGTGACCTTCCGGTATGAGGACGGCCGTCCGGTCGCAATTGAGGCCGTGGTGGTGTCGACCCAGCATCAAGCCGACGTCGATGCCGAAGTCCTGCGGAGCGCTGTCAGCCGAGAGATCATAGATGCAGTGATCCCCACAAGCCTTCGTGCCGGCGGATACCGAGAGCTGATCAACCCCACCGGCCGGTTCGTCACGGGTGGGCCCAAGGGCGATACCGGCCTCACCGGGCGTAAGATCATCGTGGATACCTACGGTGGTGCCGCACCGCACGGCGGGGGCGCGTTCTCGGGCAAGGACCCCTCCAAAGTTGACCGTTCAGCTGCCTATATGGCGCGATTCCTCGCCAAACAGGTGGTCGCGCGCGGCTGGTCCCGGCGGGCGCTGGTTCAGCTTGCCTACGCGATCGGGGTGGCCGAGCCCGTGAGCTTCCTCGTCGACGCCGAGGGGAGCACCGCCAGCCAGAACGCCGACATCGCCCGGCTCCTGAGCAACGAATTCGATCTCACTCCAGCCGGCATCGTTCAGTATCTCAATCTGCTACGGCCGATCTACTACCCCACGGCAGCTTATGGCCATTTTGGCCGCAACGATCTCTCCTTGCCGTGGGACTCGGTACCACAAACCGCCGCGACTTCAGATGGAAGGGAGGGCGTGAACCGTCACGCGCCGAATCCCTATGCGCCGACGCCCTAATCTTCTTGAGTCAACGCGCCATCACTAGCACGAATGCGGGAGGCACAAGATGGTTTCCACCGGCGAAGACAATGCAGCCGAGCAGCTTTTGGACGGCCTAGCCGTGGCGTTTTCGGCCACCGATTTCGCGCTAACGCGCGAGCCAGGATCACTCCTCGCCAAACAAGGAAGTATCTCGACACGCATCTGGATGGTTTCCGGCGAAGAAAGCGATTCGCCCCTCGGCCCTGTGAAGTGTGTCTTGCAAATTCGCAGCGATTTACCGGCGGAGATGGCCGGGATGATCCTTGCCAAGCCAGAAGCGCCGGAATTCATGAACCGTATGGCGACTTTGGGGGCGTTGACGCTTGACGGAGATCGCTGGTTCGTAGGCGCCCGTATCACGATCCTTGAGTCTGATAACGCATGGAATATACAGGCCCCGTTGATCCTGATGTCGGTTATCGCCGCGAGAGAATCCCTGCTCGGCGCCACCGGCAGGGCGCTCAGCGGACACACGATGGAAGAACACTCGAGCGAATGGGTGGAAAGTGATTTCGACCGGGTCGAGGACTTCTTCTCCGCCCGATGTGTCTGCAGTAGGGGTAATCTGGGATTCGTCGCCGAGTTACCTCTTGAGCCCGGCGCAATCTGTGCAATGGCTGGAGATAACCGCACCGCACTCTGGAGCATCAAGGGTGACGAACCACACCCAGAGCTCGGTGGCGGGCTTTTTTGCAAGCTCGAGCTGCCCCATCAGCTGTCCGACGGATCGCGATTACACGAGGTCCTGCAGCAGCTCAATCAATTGGAGATGCTACCGCATGCTTTGCCGCCACACTTTGGCGCATGGTGCGTCGGCAAATTGGGAAATAATCCAGCGTACGTCAGCTTCCTGCCTAACGCGCTTCACGACGCGGCTAGAGGTATTGCGGTGAACATGACTGCATGGGCGTGGGGGCGCGCGAAGTGGGCGAACGCTACTCTCGCGTCGATGGGAATCTGCTGAGCGGCAATCAGCGGACCCTGCCCACGCCACCCACAGGTGACCAAATTGATGCAGTTTGACCCAGCACTGCTCAAGGGCCTGCGTGGGGCTCGGCACGTCGCGATCCTCACGGGTGCCGGGATATCGGCTGATAGCGGCATTCCGACTTTTCGCGATAAACTCACCGGACTGTGGGAACAATATGACCCTTCGGAGCTCGCGACGCCAGCCGCGTTCAAGCATGATGGGGCGCTGGTCTGGGGCTGGTATGAATGGCGACGCATGATGGTGCTTCGGGCTCAGCCGAACGCGGCACATCGAGCGATTGCGACTCTGAGTGAACTCGTGCCGCAGCTAGCGCTGGTGACGCAGAATGTAGACGACCTTCACGAACGCGCGGGAAGTCCGGGGGTACTGCATTTGCATGGCGAGCTTGCCCGTCCGTACTGTGAAGCATGCCGGAACGTCTATCGGCTGCCTGAGGGGATACCGGACCTGCCCGTCGGCGGGAAGCGAATACCGCCCCCGCAGTGCGTCTCCTGTGGTGGTCGTGTCCGACCTGGAGTCGTATGGTTCGGCGAAGGGCTTCCAGAGCTCACTTGGCATGCCGCCGTTACCGTTTCCAGTGTCTGTGATGTATTCATCATCGTTGGAACGTCCGCGTTGGTTCAACCAGCCGCTTCTCTGGTTCACAAGGCAGCGGCAGCTGGCGCATTGACCATTCAAGTCAACCCGAATACCACCGGACTCGAGGATGCCGTGTCGGTTTCGCTGCGTGGGCCCGCCGGGCAAATTCTGCCGGCGCTCGTACAGCAGGCATGGTGCTCACCGGCACGCTAAGCACGCTCGTGCGGAGCTCGGACGCTTTCGTCTATTGGTCCCCTTCTGGTTGTCCCGCCGGAATCCGTTCTCGACCGTGAACATTACTCTCCGTGTGAAGTGAGGCAGGCGTGGAATCTCGTCGGGTCCAGCGATTCTGGCCCGAACGGCCCGAATGAGGTTGCGGCCAGCCGCCTGCAGTAGCTCGTCACGCGCAATTTCTTCTTGTAATGCGGCAATTGTGAAGCCGGCGCGTCGGGCGGAATCAGCACACACGGGAAGGGCCCGTGAAGAAGGTCCGTTGGATCCGACTGGGCGCGTCAGCCGGTTGTAGACGGAGCCCGGGTCCTCGCCCGCAGCTGCCGCCGAGTCCACAGCGTGCCTCACGATTTTGTCATGGGCAGCCTCCTCTTGCAGGCAGGCCTGCTGAGCTGTAGCCGGCGTCGGCGGGGGTTTGGGGCGCGTCGTCGCGCAGCCGGGAAGAGCGGCGATCAGTACGGCGCCCAGTGTGGCCCGGATGCAATTGCTCCACAGATTCGCTGCAAAACCCCCTAGCTCCAAGTCAGAGACAAGTTATGACTATCACGCTGGATTCAAGCCTCGAGGATCCGGACCAGAAGCGCCGACATGATCGCGCACGCCGGTCAAGGAAAACAAGATTCCACCACCTCTATCAGCCTCATCCCTCGGCAAGCCAGAAAGTGTGCTTCTATTGCAAGAAGCGCCGGGCCGCAACGCAAGACCACTGCCCCTCATTGCTGCTGCTCGATTTCCTGGGAGTCGATTATTTTGTGATACACGCGATCCCACTGCTTCTTATACCCGCATGCATGCGTTGCAACTATGAGAGGGGAACAGCGCACGTCTGGTTGAATGGCAGAGTGGTGGAGCTCGACTGGAACGATATTTTTCGCGAATGGCGAGGTGCGGTGCCAAACAGTCAATCGATGCGAAGCAAGTCCGCCGGCCCGAAAACGAGGCCATCTGGCTCGGGGCGCACGAGCAAGAAATAATGCCAGTAGAAGATCCACTAAAGTCGCTTGCCGAAATCCACAGCCCGGACCCGCGACGAGAATGCCTCGTGGGGACCCTCGCCGACGAACACGAGGCGCTGTGCACCATTTGCCTTCACGACGGTGTCCCGGAGTCTGTGGCGCAGCTCTTCGAGACCGCAAAGAACGTTTCGCTGTACTCCTGGTTTGTCTACCGGTTTCACCCCGTCTCGGAATCGGTGGGGTTTGCGGCCCTCGAACTTGCCCTCAATTTGAGGAAGACGGGTCTGTCGTTGCTACCTGACGGCTACCGCTCTCCGGGCCTTCGCAACCTACTTCGAGAGGCTATCAAGAACGGGTGGATACGAGACCAGGAATTTCCGTCACGATCAGCGTATGCGCAACACTCTGCGCATCTCGCGGTCATCGCTAAGATCATCGAGACGGGCACCCCATCTGTGTCCTTGCGAGATGTGACTCCGGGGGACATGAATCAGGGATTCGAAACCGTATCCCTTACGAAGCACATACTGGCGCTATGGCCGAAGGTGCGCAACACTTTAGCGCACGGCTCCCCCCGATTGGCGCCCACTAGCCGGCGCACACTTCGTTTGGTGGCGGAGGCAATCAACCAGCTGTTTGAGGGCGAGTAAAGCCCTATGCTGGATCACTCAATTCTGACACTGAGTCGGAGCGTTAAGGGCCGACCATCCGGGTCGTGCTCGTGGCGTAATCCAGAAAGACGTCGAACGCCTTTGACAGCATCTGCCTAACGAGTTCGATGATGCCGGGCCATTCCGATGCGGAAAATCGAATCAAGAGATTTATTGGCTCCCCGGCGAACGTTTTGGCGATCAGAGGCTCTTGGTTGAACGAGAGTTGGCGTCCTGTCCTGACTGCCTGTTCCCTATGAAGCCGCTGGAGAACGGTCGGATCTTTGAGGAACCCACCCATTGCAGGTCCCGGGTGTTCTTGCGGTCTGAATTCGGTTATGTAGGGAACGAGAGCGAGTTTTGGGGTCTGAGGTTCGCGCGGCACCGCATGAGTGCTTATAGAAAATCGCAATTGTCTCGTTTCGCACAAAAACAACTGTAGGACGAATTGGATCCCTAATGCATCGGCCTTGTTCAGGAAAGTGATCCGCCGTCCGCCGATCGGGAAAAAGGTATCGCTCCGCGGACCTGAACCGAATTGCAACCCTTCAGTGCTCGGTACCTCACCGACTTTGGACTCGAAGGTTCCACCCGCTTCAATATGAGCTCTGGTCAAAGCTAATTCAGCTTCAAGCCACGGCAGCAGAGCTGACGAAACGGCCTCTATCGTTGCCTTCTCCGATTCATGAATGCGAGCGTTCTCGGTCCGGATCCGAGCTTGGTGCGTGGCGTTTTGCTGGAGAGCCTCGAACTTTGCAAGGACAGCGGGAGCGAGAGTCAGTCGAACGGCCTGCGTGTCCCACGATATGATCCGACGCAATTCCTCGCTGACTTCTGAAGCTGTCTGCATGCGCACGTTTGCGAGCGCAATCATTCGGTGCAGCAGTGTCCGCAGCAGTGCGTGCCGCTGCCCTTGGGCAAACACTGCTGTGAAGGCGGGCGAGTCGAGTTCTTCCCTCGCAATCTTGCCGCCGCCGCTGAGCATATAAAAAATGACCTTTCCAAGGGAATAGACGTCGACCGCCGGGGTGATTGGCAACTGTCCGCCTGCCTCGAGCTCTGGGGCAGTGAATCCTCGCGGTCCGACAACTTCGTTAGCGTCAGTGAGGCGATGTTTGGCTGCTGCATCATGGCAGATGCCGAAATCGCTCAACCAGACTTCGTTGTCGAGTCTTGGGAAGAGGATGTTACCGGGCTTCACGTCGCGATGCGTGATGCCCTGCGCGTGAGCGGCTTCCAGAGCCTGCGCCAGCTGTAGCGCTACCTGCAAGACCGCGTCGAGGTTGGCCCTGTAGAGGCCCGCACGATCCGCAAGATTGGCGCTGGCCAGCGGCATGACGAACCAGTATTTGTGTTTTGAGTCACCGGGTGCCGCAGCGCCTGAGTGATCGAGTATCTTTACGACGTTGGGGTGGTCGATTTTCTGGAGTGCTTCGATTTCGCCGAGAAATCTGCCGCAACGATCATTGTCTTTCAGCCGCTTGAGCGCCAGATTGGGCGTCTCAGGGTTAAGGATGTCCCGCACCCTACGCACGGTGCCTTGAGCGCC
>JAPTUI010000309.1 GCA_028067895.1 Pseudomonadota bacterium
GCGAGCACATACACGATGACCCCGAATCCCGCGAGCGGGCAGAGCAGATGGCGTACCCAGGCGCCCGAGCGCTGGCGGAAAAAATAATGGTATGCAACGGCGAGGTGCAACAGCGCGAAGCTGGTGAGCGCGCCGAAATTCACGACGCGACTGAGGTCATCGATGCGGTGCGTAAAGAACAGTCCAACCAGCAGTGAGACGCCGGCCACGAGCAGCGTGCTGACGTACGGTGTCTTGAAACGCGGATGCACGGCCGCGAGCACCGCGGGCAGCTTGCGGTCACGCGCCATTGCGAACAGCACGCGCGCGACGGCCGCCTGCGCCGCCATGGCGTTGGCAATCCCGAAGGAAATCACCACCGCCAGGATCGCAGCGACGCGCAGTCCGCTGCCGCCGGCACGCGCGGCAACCTGGTAGAAGGCGGTTGCGGCGGAGTGAAAGCGCATGCCGCGGGCGAGGTCGGCGGCGATCCAGGTCTGCAGCACGAACAGCGCGCCGATCAGGACGAGGGCGGACAGTGTGGCTTTGGCGATAGCATCGCGGGCGCCGCGGCTTTCCTCCGACAGCGTGGAGATGCCGTCGAAACCGAGAAAGGACAGAACGGCGATGGACGTGGCGCCCGCCACGGTGCTGAGGGAGAACGCATGGGGGTCATAGAGCGGCGCCAGGGTGAGCCGGCCGGCCCCCTCCCCGCCGAACAGCGTGATCGCCCCGGCGATTACGAAGACCGCTAGGACCAGGAGCTCGAGCGCGAGCAGCGTCTTGTACAAACGCGCCGTGAAGCGCACGCCGAGCAGATTGGCCGCCGCGTTCACCGCGACGAAGCCGATCAGCCAGGCCCAGATCGGCACTTGCGGCAGCAGCGGGCGCAGCGCGACCGCCGAGAACAGATACAGCAGCGCCGGAATCAGGATGTAGTCGAGGAGAATGAGCCAGCCGGCCATGAACCCCGCCGTCTCGTGCAGGCCGCGCTGGACATAGGCATACACCGACCCGGCGAGCGGAAATGCGCGCGACATAGCCGCGTAGCTCAAGGCCGTGAACAGCATGCCGGCCATGCCGATCAGGTAGGCGAGGACGACCATTCCCTTGGCCTCCTGCCACACGAAGCCGAACACCGAAAACGGTGCGATCGGCACCATGAAGATCATGCCGTAGACGATCAGATCGCCGAGACTGAGTGCGCGATCGAGCTGATCCTCGTAGCCGAATTGCTCAAGCGACATGGGGCGGTTGGGCGGATGCTCTGCGGTCGGAGCGAGCGAGTCTAGGCGCTGTCCAGTCCATGGTAAAGTAAGCCGACCGCGGCAGGATTTGGCTCATGACCCACCGCCATACCATTCACGCGCAGCACTACGGCTGGGACAACAGCCTCGCTCCCGTGGCGCACGTTGCCCCAGGGGAATCGCTCGAGTTCGAGGTGCAGGACGCCTCCGGCGGGCAGTTCTCGCGCGCCTCGAGCGCCGCGGACGTCGGCGCGCTGGATTTCGCGCGGGTCAATCCGGTTGCCGGTCCGGTGTATGTCGAGGGCGCCGAACCGGGTGACATTCTGCGCGTGTCTGTGCTTTCGTTCGCGCCTTCCGGCTGGGGCTGGACCGCCCACATTCCGGGTTTCGGGCTGCTCGCGGATGAGTTCAAGGAGCCGGCGCTACACCTGTGGCGCTACGACGCGAACTCGCTCGCGCCCTGCGCATTCAGCTCGTTCGCCAGAGTTCCGTTGAAGCCATTCGCCGGGACGATCGGAGTCGCGCCAGCCGAGCCGGGCAGCCACAGCATCGTGCCGCCGCGCCGGGTCGGCGGGAACATGGATCTGCGCGACATCGCCTGCGGCGCCGAGTTGCATCTGCCGGTCGAAGTCCCCGGGGCGCTGTTTTCCGTGGGCGACACCCACGCCGCGCAAGGCGATGGCGAGGTCTGCGGCACCGCGCTCGAGAGTTCGATGCGCGTGGCGCTGCGGTTCGAGCTCATCAAGCAGCGCCCGCTGGCCTATCCGCGGCTGATCACCCCCGGTCCGGTCACGCGCCATCTCGATGAGCAGGGTTACCGGGTGACGACCGGCATCGGTCCGGATCTCATGGCGGCCGCCCGCGATGCGCTGCGCTCGATGATCGACTGGCTGAGCGGCGAGTACCGGATGGCGGCGATCGATGCCTACATGCTGTGCAGCGTATGCGGTGATCTGCGCATCAGCCAGATCGTCGATATGCCCAACTGGACCGTCTCCTTCTATTTCCCGCGGTGCGTGCTCGAATAACAGGGTGCAGTGCGGATTGCGTGTCCGCGACGTGCGCGCTGCCTCCGTTGACGGTGATGCCGATCCGGCGAGGGTGGGGCGGCTGGGGGTTGATCGAACCTGTGCTGACGAGGTGCGCCCGCTGCCGCGGTCGGCGGTGAGCCGGCCGTATGCGATGGCGAGTCTCGGCCTGCCGCTCGTGCGGGCGCCGCTCGCTTCGGTGGTAGACTCAGACGGGGGCGCGCGTACGGGGAAGCGGCTGTGGTTGATGAGCAGCGCAAGCAATTGCTGAGTCAGATCCTCGGCTACCGGGTGGCGTTGCGCCGCTACCTGCGGAAATTCACGGCCCGCGCCGATGAACTCGACGATCTGGTCCAGGAGACCTACGTGCGCGTCTGCGCCATGCCCGAGGGGCAGGTGGTGGACTCGCCTCGGGCGCTGATCTTTCGCATCGCCCGCAATCTCGCGGTCGACCGCGCCCGCCAGGTGAGTGCGCAAGCGACCGACGCAGTGGCGGATTTCGAGTCCCTGAACGTCTCATCCCCTATGGCCGCACCCGAGGATCAGGTCGACGCCGACCGCCGGTTCGAGTCCTTCTGCGCCGTGGTTGACGAGCTTCCGCCGATCTGCCGGCGGGTGTTTATTCTGCGCAAGGTCTACCAGCTCTCGCACGAGGAGATTGCCGAGGTGCTCGGCATGACGCACAGTACGATCGAGAAGCACGTGGCCAAGGGGCTGATGCGGTGCCGGAGTCGGTTGCGTGAGCTCGGCGCTCTGGATGAACCGGACGTCGAGACGCTCTGGAAGCGCCCCGACGAGAAGACCGTATGAACCGGGTGGTGAGACTGAAGTCGCAGGCGCAGATCGACGAGGAGGCGGCCGTGTGGACCTGGCGGCTGGATGCCGGAGTCCTCAGCGTCTCGGAGCGCTGCGAGTTCGAGAGCTGGCTGCGTCATGATCTGCGCCACCGCCGTACCTTTGAGGAGTTCACCAGGACCTGGCGCTCGCTCGACCGGCTCTCCGAAATCAAGCACGAGGAGAAGATCGCCACGCTCGCTCGCACGACGCGCCGATGGAACGTGCGCGGGCGCTCCTCGGCGCTCTGGGGCATGGCGGCTGCGCTGTGTCTCGCGGTGATTGGTGGGGCGTGGCTGCTCGGGCACTGGCGGGCGCGGGTCGAGGTGTTCTCGACCGTCGTGGGACAGGAGCGCATCGTCAGGCTGGCTGACGGCTCGGTGGTCGCGCTCGATACCCATACGCGCATCAAAGTGCGGTTCACTCGTGCGCGCCGGGACATCTACCTGTTGAGGGGTGAGGCTCACTTCCACGATGTGCGCGATCAGGCCAGACCCTTCTACGTGCACGCCGGTGATGCGCGCGTGCAGGCGATTGGCACTCAGTTCGAGGTGAGACTGCGCGCCGACCGCCAGGTCGACGTGCTGGTCAATCAAGGGCGTGTCGAGGTGCGGGCGGAGCTCGGGCATGCATCGGGTGCGCCACGGGTGCAGTCGGTCAGCGCCGGCGAGCAGCTGTCGATCGACGGTCCTCGCGTGCAAGTCAAATCGGTCAGCCCGAGGCAGATCGCCGACGATCTCTCCTGGCGCTACGGCGCGCTGGTGTTCGACAACGAGCCGCTCGCGCGGGCGGCAACGCAGGTCGCCCGCTATACCCGCGCGCGCATCGTGCTGGAGCCGGGTGTCGGACAGCTGCGCATCAGCGGGCGCTTCAGGACCGACGATGTGCGCGGATTCTTCAAGGCGCTCGCTCTGGCGCTGCCAGTACGAGTTACGCGCGTCCGGCCCGATCTGATCACCATTCAACCCCGCTGATTCCCGCTCGGCTTGCAACCCCGGTTGGCCCTTTGTTGTGATGGCGCAACGGGTCTCACTTCCTTCTCAAGCGGAAAATATCGGCGCTCGCGCTCATTCGGCCCGAACAGTGGCGGATTTTACAGTCCGATTCGTCGTCTCTATGGAGCGCTCAGCCGATTCGCTCGGCGGGGCGATGCAGGCATGGCGACGGGAGCCTGATGTGCGCCCGAAGACCGTGCGAGGGGCGCATGAACAACACAACTTTCGGGGAGCGATGAACATGATGCGTTGCAACTACATGGTGGCCCTGGCGGTGGCGGTGGCCCTCGGATCGTCGGTTACCGCCGCGTATGCGGCCGCGCAGCCGAGAAGTCCGACCGATCAGCTCGCGGAGATCGTCGTCACGGCCACCAAGCGCAAGACGCTTGTCCAAGACACGCCGATCAGTATGACGGTGCTGACCGCAACCAATATCGCCAACCGTGGCCTGACGGACTTCAATACCCTGGCTCAGGGCATCCCGGGTCTGTCGATGCGCACCTCAGGGCCGAATGAGACCGAATACGAAATGCGCGGCCTGAACTCCTCCGGCGGCAACACCTCGATGGTTGGGGTCTACTTAGGCGATGTCGCGCTCTCGGCCCCCGCCTCGGAGCAGCTGGGCAAGGTGATCATCGATCCGAACCTTTACGACTTGCAGCGCGTGGAAGTCCTGCATGGCCCGCAGGGGACCTTGTACGGATCGAGCTCGATGGGTGGCACGGTCCGCCTCATTCCCGCCAGCCCCGAGCTCGGGAAATTCGACGCCTCCGGAGAGACGATCGTTTCGGACACCGGCTCCGGCGGCGGAATCAACTTCACGCAGAACGGCATGGTGAACCTGCCATTCGGATCGACGACCGCCCTGCGGCTGGTCGGGTCCCACACCACGACCAGCGGCTGGCTGAATCGCTACGTGCTTGCCGATGGGGCGGTGCTCTCGGACACCTGTCCGAGCACGCCGTGTTACCGGCCCAGCAATTTCTACACCGCACCGCTCATCTCAACGACCTCGGGCGTGAACTCATCGACGGATGACTCGTTCCGCGCCATCCTGCTCTATCAGCCGAATGATCAGCTGAAGATCACCCCGATGATTATGTGGCAGCACGACACGGCCAACGCCCCGAACGCCGTCGACGTCAACGGCTCGCCCACGAATCCGAGCATGCCGGCGCAGAAGGGGCACTATGAGATCTACCAGACCTCCGAGCCGCAGACGGACCGCTTCACGCTCGGCAGCCTGAAGGTCGAATACGAGCTCACGCCGCGTATCGGGCTGACCTCGATCACCGGCTTGTGGTCGAATCACGCATTGGTCTCCCAGGACGGCTCCGAACAGAATGCAAGCTCCGCCGGACTCGGCTCGGCGACCCAGGCGTTTCCCTACGACACCTCTGCGGGCGGGGTCGGTCCGACCGGCCCGGGGCCGTTCGGACCCGGGGTCGAGGAGCGCGACTACACCCGGCAGGTGAGCGAGGAGTTCCGAATCGCCTCCAGGGGCGGCGGTGCGCTGCACTGGCTTGCCGGATACTACTATCAGGACCTGCAGTCCGAATGGGACATGTGGTCGGTCAATCCCCAGGCGGGCCCGATCGCCAATGTCTACGTCGACTACCAACCGCAGACCATACTGCAGAACGCCGCTTTCGGTAACATCTCCTGGGAGTTCGTCCATGGACTGACCGCCTCGGCGGGTGTGCGCTGGTATCACTACTCGTATGCGCAGACCAACACCGAATATGGTGACTTCACGCCGTACGGTTTCGCGAATCTGCTGAGCGGGGCGCCGACGGTGGCGGGAAATACACAGCCGTTCATCACCCGTGCGGGGGGCGGCGCCAGCGGGACGAATCCCCGTTTCAACCTCAGGTGGCAGATCGACAGCAACCACATGGTGTACTTGACGATCGCTAAGGGCTTTCGAGTCGGCGGCACCGATCAGCCTTTCGTCGGCTACAACTATCCGGTGACACCGGCGATCTGCGCGGCCCCCACCTCCCTGGTCCAGATCCAGCAGTGCGGCCTGCAGGCAAAGCTGTCGGCCACTCCGACGCAACCGGGAACGACCTATACCTCGCTGGCGAATTTCCCCAACGTGAACGGCCAGGGTGTGCCGCAGTTCAATTCCGATTCGGTTTGGGACTATGAGATCGGCACCAAGAACGAGTTCTGGCAGCAGCGGGCGCTGTTCAACCTGACGGCATACTTTGAGCGATGGATGGATCCGCAGATTTCGACCAATATCGCCGGCTTCGGCTTTACGGTCAACGGCGGTAACGCGAACATCTACGGTCTGGAGGCGGAGTTTCGCGCCGAACTGGGCGATGATTTCAGCTTCGCGGCGGACTTGGGCTACACGCACAGCAAGTTCCTGTCGAACAGCGCGATTACCGGCATACCGGAGGGGTACTCTGTGCCCGACACGCCGAAAGTCACCGGGTCGGCGTCGCTCAACTACCATCACATGTTGACTGACAATCTGTCGGTCATTGGCAACATCACCTACAGCTATGTCGGGTCGCGCTACGATCTGCCTTATGGCGTGACGGTGTATCTGAACAACATAAGCCAGACACAGATCAATCTACCCGCCTATGGGATCCTCGATTTGCGCGTGGGGATTCGCGCGAGCAGGTGGACCACGGCGCTGTTCGTCGATAACGCAACCAATGAGCAGACGCTGCTCGATCCGCTTCCGCAGATCAATCTGGCGATTCCGCAGGTCACGCGCTACATCGTGAACCAGCCGATCACCTACGGTCTGGATGTGAGTTACAGCTTCCGCTGAGTGGCGCCCGGGCGCGGCGCAGACGGATGGGGCGAGCCGGGGGACGGGATTCTTCGTCCCGCGGCTCTCTCCCCGAGCTTGCCAATGACAGGGCGGGCGGTCCATCATGGCTGCGGTCGATACGGCGGGCACGAGCGCCTAAGGGGAAGGGTCAAAACCCGTCGCGGACGCGGCACCCGCGCGCCAGTCCCATCGATACGTACGAGCAACGCCTGTTCGGGGAGCCGCGCGCAATTAATTCGAGCCATCCTCGAGAGGTTTGGCTGCATCCCCGCCTGGCGGGTCGCCGGGCGCGGCGCTTTGGCCTGCTGGCGGCAATCATGTGGACGGCGGCTCGGGCGCAGACCGCCCAGCCCGTGCGCCATTTCGACATTCCCGCTGAGCCGCTCGCGCCGGCGCTGACTCTGTTCGCTCGGCAGGCGGATGTCACGCTGTTGTCTTCCGCAAGCGCTGTGGCTGGGCTGCGTGCGCGCGGCGTGCACGGCGAGTTTACCGTCATGCGGGCGCTGGGGATGCTGCTGACGGAATCGGGCCTCACCTTTCGCCTGGTCGGCCGCTCCGCCATCGCCGTCGTCGCCGCCCCGCAGCGTGTGGTGTCTGGGCAGGTCGCGGGGAGGGCGGGCGCGGGGCGCGCCTTGCGCTCGCGACACCTTGCGCGCCGCCCCGAACGGCGGCCCGAAGAGCGGCTCTCCTGGGGCATGTTGCGCCCGCAACCCGATCGGCTGACTCAGGTGCTGATCACGGCAACCAAGCGCACGACCACTCTGCAGTCCACCCCGGCAAGCGTCACGGCGGTCACCGCTGCCAATATTGCTCGTCGCGGGCTGGCGGATTTCGACTCGCTCGCGCGCTCGATCCCGGGGCTGGCTGTGCGCACGGCGGGACCGGGACAGACCGAGTTTGAGATGCGCGGCCTGAATTCCTCCGGGGGAAATACTTCCATGGTGGGCCTGTACCTCGGTGAGATTCCGCTCTCGGCACCGGCCTCGGCGCAGCTCGGCAAGGTGCTCGTGGATCTTGATCTGTATGACATCGAGCGCGTCGAAGTGCTACGTGGTCCGCAGGGCACGCTCTATGGCGCGAGCTCCATGGGGGGGACGGTCCGGCTCGTGCCCCAGGCGCCGCGCCTGGGGCGGTTCGAGGCCTCGGGCGAGACGGTCGTGTCGGCCACCGGCTCCGGCGGCGGGTTCAATCACGCGCTGAACGGCATGGTCAACCTGCCGTTCGGGAGCAAGGCTGCATTGCGGCTGGTCGGTTCGATCAGGCGCGAGAGTGGCTGGATCGAGCGGCGGGTCATCGCGGATGGCGCGGTGGCTGTCGATGCGGGCATCTACCCCAAAGTGTCACGCCCGCCGAATTTCTACTCCGCGCCGCTGCAGGAGCAGATCAACGGGGTGAACACGACGGACGTGGACGCCGCGCGCGCGGAGCTGCTGATCAAGCCCGTGCGCGACCTTTCGATCCTGTCGCTCGCCATGGATCAGCTGACCCGCCAGGGCGGCCCCGATGCGGTCGATGTCAACGGTGAGCCGATCCATCCGGTCACGCCCGCCGTGGAGGCGCACTGGGAGATCTACGGTACGCCGGAGCCGCAGCGCGATCGCTTTGCCCTCGCAAGCCTCGATCTGGTCTACCACCTGCCATCGCTGCGGGTTTCCACGGCCACCGGATATTGGGCCCGCTCCACCGTAATCTCCCAGGACGGTACCGAGGAGACCGCTGCCGCGATGGGCGCATCGTTCAAGGCATACGGCCCCCCG
>JAPTUI010000543.1 GCA_028067895.1 Pseudomonadota bacterium
CCGCGGTGTGTGACGAGTGCCAGCGGGCCGCGCTGCGCTTCGCCCAGACACTGGCGGGCCTGGCTCAGGACTCGGGCGCAGAAGTCGGCGTAGGGCTCGCCTTGCGGCGGCGTGATATGAGGAAAGCCGCTGAGCCACCGGGGTGCATCGTCGGGGAAACGGCGCTCGATCTCGGGCCAGGTGAGCCCCTCCCAGGCCCCGAAATGGATCTCGCGCCAGGCCGGATGCAGTGACACGGGGGCGCCGTGCTGCGCCGCGAGCGCCTGCGCGCAGCGGCTCGCCCGGCGCAGGTCGCTGCTGAGGATCCGCTCGATCGGTGCAGACGCCAGATGCGCTTGCAGGGCGCACAGCTGCGCCGCCCCCACCGCATCGAGGTCTGGATCACTCTGGCCGCAGAACGTCCCGGCCATTGCGGTCGCGGGGTGGCGGATGAGGATCACCTGATTCAGCGCCACAGGCTGCACGCGTAAAGGGCGACCGCGGTCACCTGGATGGTGGCGCCGAAGCCGTCGCCGGTGATTCCGCCAAGGTGGCGTCGAAAATAGCTGATGCTGGCCACAGCGAGCGCGAGTGCAACGAGCACGTCGGCGGCGCAGTGCGGGCCGAGCAGCCACCACGCGGGCAAGGCCGCGAACAGGGTGCCGAGCAGCAGGGCCGGCCCGGACAGCCGGCGGGCGAGCTTCGCGCCTTGACCCGATTCCGGACCAGCTCGCCGGGCAGGATCCAATGCGCATGCGAGGGGCAGCGCGGTCCAGCGGCTGAGGGTCTCAGCGCTGACAATGGCCGCGAGTACCGCGTGAGCCGGCAGCGCCGCGATCAGCGCCGTGCGCAGCAGTACCGAGAGGGTGATCGCAAGCGCGCCATAGCTGCCGATGCGGCTGTCGCGCATGATCTCGAGTCTGCGCTCCGGAGTGCGTCCGCCGCATCCATCGGCGCTATCCGCCAGGCCGTCTTCGTGCAGCCCTCCGGTCAGCACGACCAGGCCCGAGACGGTGAGCGCGGCCGCCGCGAGAGCCCCGAGGTGCAGGCGCAGGAGGCGATCGGACGCTCCGGCGGCAAGTCCGAGCAGCGCGCCCACCAGCGGAAAGTACGGTGCGGCGTCGATCAGGTCAGATCCGCCCGTCAGTCCGCCGGGGACGGGAATGCGCGTGAGGAATTGCACGGCGGCGCCGAGGGCCGTCCACGGACGTGTCATGAGGCGGCCGTGCTGACACCCGCGGACTCGAACGTAGCCATCTGCGCGAGCAGGTGCACCGCAGCCTCGACCAGCGGCATGGCGGCCAGAGCCCCGGTGCCTTCGCCGAGGCGCATCTTGAGGTCGAGCAGCGGCGCCAACCCCAGATGGTTCAGCAAGTGGGTATGGCCGGGTTCCTCGGAGCGGTGCCCGGCAATCATGTATTCGCGCGCCGCCGGGGCGAGCGCGACGGCGAGTGCGGCCGCGGTGGTGGCGATGAATCCATCGACGACGATGATCCTGCGCCAGCGGGCGGCACCGAGGAAGAAGCCGCACATGGCGGCGATCTCGAGTCCGCCGAGACATCGGAGGATCTCGAGCGGTGCGTGCGGCTCGCCGTCGCCGTCCGGCAGGTGCCGCGCCAGGGCCTCCTCGATCACGCGCTGTTTGAGGCTGCGCGTGGCCGGCGCGATGCCCGTGCCGGTGCCGGTGACTGCAGCCGGTGGCATCCCGGTGAGCGCCGCAGTGATGGCGCTCGCTGCGGTGGTGTTGCCGATGCCCATCTCGCCGGCGGCGAGTACCGTGAGATTGCGGCGGGCCGCATCGTCCGCGGCATGAATCCCGATGCGCAGTGCCTGCTCGAGTTCACTGGCGCAGAGCGCCGGCTCGCGGCGCAGGTTGCGACTCCCGCGGCGCACCTTCAGGCGCCACAACTGCGGATGGTCGGGGAATTCGGCGTCGACACCGACGTCGACGATTGTCAGCGTGACGTCGTGCAACCGGGCGAGGACGTTGACGGCCGCCCCGCCGGTGAGGAAGTTGTGCACCATTTGCGCCGTCACGGTGCTCGGATAGGCGCTGACGCCCTCGACGCTGACGCCGTGGTCGGCGGCAAAGAGGTAAGCCCCCTTGCGCATCGGTACCGGCAATTTTCCCTCCATGATCGCGTAGCACTGGGCGCCGATCTGCTCGAGCCGTCCGAGGCTGCCCGGTGGCTTGGTGAGTTGATCCAGTCGACGCAGCCCCTCGGCGTGGCATTGCGGTGTGAGCGGTGTGATGCCTGCCAGGGTGTCCTGCAGCAACAGCGCAAGGGATGGACTCATGGCTCAGGGTTCTCCGTGTTTCAACACCAGCGGCAGGCCGGCGACAGTGAGGGTGACGCGCTCGCACAAGGCGGCGAGGGTCTGATGCAACTCGCCGCTGGCATCGACGAAGCGCCGCGACAGAGCACCGATCGGGACCACGCCGAAGCCGGTCTCATTGCTGACCATTACGAGGTCGGCGGCGAGCGCAGCCACCGCCGTGCACAGGCTGCGCCGCTCACGTTCGAGGCGTTTCGGCGCCATGCACAGCAGATTGGTGAGCCAGAGCGTGAGGCACTCGACCACGATGATTCGATCCTCGGCGTCATGGGCTCGCAACGCTTCGCCGAGCGCGAGTGGTTCCTCCACGGTCAGCCACTCTGCCGGACGGCGCTCGCGGTGCTTGCGAATGCGCTGTGCGAGTTCTGCATCGCCGGCCGCGAGAGCGGTGGCGAGGTAGAGCACCGGCCGGCCACTGTCGCGCGCACGCTGTTCGGCCAGGCGGCTCTTGCCGGAGCGCACGCCGCCGAGAATCAGTTCCTTCATGCCCCGGCCTGCGTGCGCGCCACGGTGGCGAGTGCGTCTTCGAGGCGCAGCCAGTGCGCCTCAGGCCCCGGCAGTCCGAAGCGCAGACTGGGGGGCGCATCGAACAGGCGGGTCAGAATCCCCTGGCGCGCGAGCGCATCGTGCAGCTGGGCGGCATTGGGGTGCCGGACCCATTGGAACAGACTGCAGCCGCCGGCAGGGGGGAGGTCGTGGCGGCGCAGGAGCCCGGCGAGGCGCGCGGACCGTTCCTGCAGTCTGGCGCGCATGGCGTCATGCCACGGGCGGTCGGCGAGGGCCCGGCGCGCCACGTCGCGCGCCGGACCCGTGACGGTCCAGGGTCCGAGCGGTTCGGCGAGGCGCTGCAAGAGCGCCTCGGAGCCGAGCACGAAGCCGACGCGCGCGCCGGCCAGACCAAAGAACTTGCCGAGGGAGCGCAGGACGATGAGACCTGCGCGGTTCGTGGCAGCGGCCAGACTGTCGCTCGGGTCGGCATCGGCAAAGGTCTCATCGAGGACCAGCCAGCCGCCGCGCGCGGCGAGTTCGGCGTGCCACGCCAGAAGTTCGGCGGCCGAGAAGCGCTCGCCGGTGGGGTTGTTCGGGTTGACGAGTACGAGGGTGTCGAGGGTATGTGCCGCCGCCGCGCAGTCTGAGCGGCGCAGCCGGATGACTTCGTGACCGGCCTCGCGCCAGCGCAGCGCATGCTCCGCGTAGCTCGGATCCAGCACGCCCACGCGTCCGGGCGCGCGCAGCTTTGGCAGCAGCAGGATCGCCGCCTGCGAGCCGGCCGTCGGCAGGGCATGGGGTGCGCCGTAGTATCGCTGCGCCGCCGCGGCGAGTCCGTCCTCGTCCTCCGGCAGTCGCGCCCACGCCGAGAGCGGCACCTCGGTGTGTGGCCAGGATTCGGGGTTCAGGCCGGTCGAGAGATCCAGCCAGTCCGGCAGCGCGATGCCATAGCGCCGGGCGGCCTGCCGCAAACGTCCGCCATGTTCAAGCATGGAGCGTCTCCGCCATCAGGGCCAGCGCCGTGGCCACCGCGCTCCACAACAGCACGGAGCGCACCAGCAGACCGCGCGCCCGACGGATCGTGCCGACGTCCGCCGCCGCTCCGGCGCCGAGCGGCGGTCGCTCACGCCACTGGCCGTGATAGAACGCGCCACCGCCGAGGCGCACCTCGAGCGCGCCGGCGCCGGCGGCCATGACGGGGCCGGCATTCGGACTGTCCCAGGTCGCCCCCTGGCGCCGCCAGCAGCGCAGCGCCGTGCGCGTCCGTCCGAGTGCCGCATAGCTCAGGGCGGTGAGTCGGGCCGGCAGGAAGTTTGCACAGTCATCGAGCCGGGCTGCTGCCCAGCCAAACTGCCGGAACCGTACGGTGCGATAGCCCCACATGGCATCGAGCGTGTTGAGGAGTCGGAAGGCGAGCGCGCCGGGTGCCCCGGCGACGGCGAACCAGAACAGAGCGCCGAATACCGCGTCGTTGCCGTTTTCCAGCAGCGATTCGACCGTGGCGGCGGCGACTCGCGCGCTATCCATGTCGTAGGTGTCGCGACTGACCATGCGGGCGACGGCGAGGCGGCCGGCGTCCAAATCGCCGCGACGCAGGGCGTTTTCCACGGCGAGCGCATGCTCGTGCAGACTGCGGTGTCCGATGACCAGATAGAGCGTCGCCACGGCGAGCAGTGGGGCTGCCGCCGTCGACCGATCGAGCCACACGAGGATGAGCACCGGCGGGAGGACTGCGAGCGTCACCGCGCAAGCCCCGAGCGCGCGAGTTCGAAGACCTTTGCCGTCTGGGTCCACGGCGCCGCACGCCGCCGGGTTGAGGCGTCGCTCGATCCCATTGGCCAGTCGGCCGAAGGCAACCAGCGGATGTCCGCGCGAAGGCTCACCGAGACACGCATCGAGCAGCACGGCCGCACCGATCTCCGCCGCGCTCAGCAGTCCGGACGCCGCTGCGCTCATCGGGCGCCCTCGGGCCAGGTGTTCTCGTACACCATGTCGGTCAGGGGCTTCGGTTCGCGCCAGTGATCCAGTGCGAGTCGCGGCGCAGTATCGAAGTGGGTGACTGCACCGAGGCACAGCACGGCGATCGGCCGGGCATCGTCCGGAAACGACAGTTCGCGGGCGAGAGCATCCGGATCAAACAATGACACCCAGCCGAGCCCGAGGCCTTCGGCCCGGGCTGCGAGCCAGAGGTTCTCAATCGCACAGGCCGTCGAGGCGAGGTCCATCTCCGGCAGCGTGCGGCGACCGAAGATCTCGCGGGTGCCGCCGCTGAGCAGTGCCACGACGATGAGTTCGCCGCACTCGAGAATCCCTTCCACCTTCAGGCGCAGGAACTCCTCGCGCCGCGGCCCGAGTGCCTCGGCGGTGCGCAGCCGCTCCTGCTGCACGAGCGAGTGGATGGTGCTGCGCAGCACAGGGCTCGTGATGCGCAGAAACCTCCACGGCTGCGACAGACCGACGCTCGGTGCGGCGTGCGCGGCCGCAAGGATGCGGGCCAGGGCTCGTGGATCAATCGGTTCGTTCACGAACGAGCGGACGTCGCGGCGCTCGCGGATGACCCGGTAGATGGCGGCGCGCTCAGCATCGCTGTAGCGGTGCTGGTCGGAACTCACAGCAGATCCTCCCGAGGACCGCGCGGCCGCACGCGATCGATCGCCCGCGCTTGCGGCACACGTATGCACCCTGGGCTCGTGGGGCTGTAGTTCGGGAACGGTGTCGTGAGGGTGGCGGGCACGGTTCGCTCCTCAGGTTCTATCGGCGGGGTCATAACGTAGCGTCAGGTAGGCGCTGCGCCCGGGCTGGTTGTAGTAGAGCGCCGTCTCGTAACGATGACCGAGCGCGTTTGCGAGCAGCACCTGTACCCTCCAGTGCGGGCGGAAATGCCAGGCCGCGCGCAGGTCGAGCGTCTCGTAGCCCCCGAGTCGCTCAGTGTTGGCCGGATCTTCGAACCGGGGTGCACTGGCGAAAATCGTCGCACCGAACCGCACGGCGCCGAACATGCGGTCCACATCCAATCGCCCGCTGTAGCGTGCGATCCGCGGTAGGAGCTTGCCGTTATTGATGCCCGTGTCGCGCGGATCGAGCGCCGTCAGCGAAAGATGGTAGTGCCAGCCGAGCAGCGTGCCCGCGAAACGTCCCTCGAGGCCGCGGATGCGTGCGCGGTCGACGTTTGCGGCGGCGAAGGTTACCGGATCGTACTCGATGAGATTCGCGATGCGCGTCTGGTACGCATTCAGTGACCAGCGCAGCGAGTCCGTGCGGCCGTTGAGACTGATTTCGGCACTGCGCGAGGTTTCAGGCCGCAGCGTCGGGTCGCCGTAGAACGGGAAGTACAGGTCGTTGAAGGTCGGTGCCTTGAATGCCGTGCCGTAGGAGGCAGTGAGGCGAATCTGCGCAGGAAGGCGATAGGCCCATTGGGCCGACCAAGTGTCATGACCCCCGAACTGCTGGCTCTGATCGTGGCGGCCGGAGAGCTGCAGCTCCATGTGGCCCGCCGCGAGCTGATAGAGACCGAATTCCCCGACATCGCGGCGCGAGCTCACAGCATAGGCGGTGGTGCTCGCGACGGCATCGCGCTCGTAATCCACGCCGAGCACGATGCGCTGACGGTGCTTCAGGGCGAGCCGATTGACCCACGAGCCGCTATCGCGTGTGGTGTCGAAGAATCCGTCAGGCGCCCCGTTGAAATATTCCCGGCTGAGATCCTTACTCTGTCCCACCGTGACTGATGTCGTGAGTATTCCGATCGGTACACTGGTGAGCGTTCCGCCGATCACCTGCTGGGCCACGCGCGATTCGTCGCCGCTGTAGATGTTTCCGTCGTAGCGGGTGTCGCCGTCACTGCGCAGGAAATCCGCGCTCACCGTGCCCACCCGCCCGCGATAGCCGCCGCTCAACGCGGCTGATCCGCTCCAGTAGCCCTGCTGCGGCGAATTCGTGTAGCAGTTCGCGCTTCGCGGCGCGGCTGCCGCGCAGATCGGGATGCCGTTGGTATATAGGCCGCTGAGGCTGATGTCGTACCAACCTCTGCCGAGGCGCGCCGACTCCCCGAGTGCGAGCCGGTACGTACCGTGACTGCCGCCGCTCAGCATCAGGGATGGCGCCGGTGCAGCGCCTGATGTGCCGTGGCGGGTGAAGATTTCGATGACCCCGCCGATCGCACCTGAGCCGTACAGGCTCGAGTAGGGTCCGCGCACGATGACGATGCGCGCGATTTGGGCGACCGGAATCTGCTCCCAAGCTGCCGCTCCGGTCGTTGCGGAGCCGACCTTGATGCCATCGATCAGCACCAGCACCTGATTGGCACTCGTACCGCGCAGATAGACCGAGGTGCTGGTGCCGAGCCCGCCGTTGCGGGCGATCGAAATACCTGCCAGCCCTTCGAGCAGATCGCTCACCGAGCGCGGCTGCAGCCGCTCGATCTGCGCCGCTGTGATGACCGTGACGGAGGCAATCGCCGCGCGTAGAGGCTCTGGGCTGCGCGCCGCCGTGATGATGACCTGATTGAGACCGGAGGAAATGGGCTGCGCGAATGCACTCGGCACCGCGCACGCCAGCGGCAACGCCGCGGCAATTGTCAACTTCACCTGCCGCTCCTGCTCGCACGCCACGTGCGATGAGGTGGAAATGCGGCGACAGGAGCAGGGTGGACAGAACGCTGCGACGCGTGTACGAGGCAGCCGGTCTGACGTCGCCCCACGCGAGTCACCGAGTATGCGCCGCAGGCCGGTCTCCGGGCTCGCGAGTGGAGGGTTTCTCCTTACGACCGCACCTTCCCGTGCTGAACGCACAGTGGTGTTCGCGGTCGACAGCTCGCTTACCGTTGCGTGGGCAGCGCCGGCATTGCATTCGCAAAGCGAATGCGCACCGGCTTCCCGTTTCACCCCAGGGAATCAGATTCCGAGGGACACCTGTGACGCGGAAAAGTCTACGCGGAGGTTTCTGAGGGCGCAAGCACGGGATGCAGGATTCGCCGTCGCCACCCGTCGGTCCTGCATTGGCGCAGGGTACGTATGACGTCACGTGTGCGGTTTCGAACGCGACTTGCGCTGCGGAGCAATCGCTGAGCGATGGTGAATGCGCTGCTGGTGTTGCCGAGTGTGGGTCGCGGCACTACGATGGTTGGTGAGTGGTCTCGACGCACGACATCGAGTTTCCTCTCGAGCTTTCTCAGAAAATCAACGTCTTGTATCCACTCGCTCCCGTGTCTGACGCGGTGTGGGATCGCTGCACCGGATTCGATAATGACGCAGGATCACATGTTGAAAATCGCTCCGTTGATGATCTCGGCGTTTCTGGCGGTCTGTCCCGGTGTCGCATCGGCGCAGGGTGGTATTCGACACGCGGTCGATTCAGTGATTCGGCGGCTGATGCGCAGAGACGGCATCCCTGGTATGGCCGTTGGCGTCCTCGCCCACGGTCATGCGAGGGTGTTCGATTACGGCGTGCTCTCGCTGCGAACGCGTGTTCCGGTCAGGACGGGCACGCTGTTCGATATCGGTTAGGCGAGCAAGTCGTTCACCGCAACTCTTGCCTCGTACGCCGTCGCTGCGCCGCGGACGCGAAATGCACCCGGGACTTATCGCGGGTATTCGAAGATTGGGATTGGCTTATTGGGTGTGGCGGCGGCGAGAAACTTGCTTCAGCGCTTCGCGACCGTGATGCAGAACGATCTGTTGCCGGCGCTCGGCCTCAATCTTATGTTCGTGGCGGTGCCGGCCGCGTTGAAGGCGGTCTGTGCGCAGCGATTCACCGGGAACGACCGGCGCCGGTTCGACTGACGCCCCGGGAGCCTCTGGCACGAGGCCTATGGCATCAGAACGACTCGATCCCGTTGTGCGGAGCGCCGTGTTCGACACTCATACCGCGCATTTCACAGCAGGTGTGCTCAGGCAGGATATGCTCTGGGAGCAATATCGCTTTCCGGTTGGCCTGGCACGGCTGTCGGTGGGAAACGCACCGGCCATGCGAATCGATGTGGTGCGGGCCAGGACGCTCCATCCGCCGCTCGCGCCGGAGGCGAATGTGTGGTTCAACAACACCAGCTCGATCCGGGGATTCTCCGCCGACGCGGCGTTCAATCCGGTGCGAAAGTTCGCCGTTGTCCGGCTGTCGAATAAGCGCTACCCGATCTCTCACGGAGTCACGGTGCAATACCTGATCATGACCGCGCTGTGCCATTGCACCGAATCGAATTCTGGAGACCGACGCTGAGACTGCGCCGTCGTCGTCCGATGGCGAGCGCGTGCGTGTCTTTGGGCTGGCGAGGGCGTTAGGGCGTCTTCGGCACGGGCAGACCCAGCTTTCGATACAGCATCGCGCGGAAGCGGCGGATGCGGGCTGCATTGCGCCCGACATCGCTTTCCCCGATGCGCGATTCTGAACGGATGTCCAGGCGTGCTCCGTCCGGCTGGGCTTCGATCCGGATCACCACGTCGTCGGTGAAGCCGAACCACAGCGTCGTGCTGCTCGCCTCGATGATTCCGGCGTGCGGATGTGCCGAGTCGAGCGTCCACCCCATGTGCTTCACGGTGCTCAGCGCGGCGGCAAAGACCGTAGCGGGCGGCTGCGGGAAGAGCATGGGGCGGATATCCGGATACGCCTGGTGCTGCAGCGCAGCCACCTTGGGCCCGCCGTAAACGGTGGAATTCGCAGCATGAGCCGCTGTGCGCAGCGCAATCACGTCGGGAAGGAATTGAGGCGGATTGCGCGTATCTGTGGTGATGTCGTGGATGGCCGGCACTGATTCGGCCTTCTTCAGCCACAGATAGGGAATGCCCCAGGCGACAGCGCCCAAAACTACGGTCAGCAGGGCCAATGCGATGGGTCGAATCGAGGCCCTCGTAAGGGCGCACAGGAGCAGCGCCAGCACGCCGAGTGCCACGGCCGCCATGCCACCGTACGCGCCATCGCGGATGAGCCGAAAGGCCGCTCCGAGCCCCACCGCGCCCAGCCGATACAGGGGCCCTGGCAGGACCATGGCGAGGACGGCGAGTACCGCAAGACCGAGCGCCAGTGGGATCATCCTGGACAGACCCCGTCCGAGGGGTGTCACCGGCCGACCCGCCGCACCTTGGGTGTCATTCGAGAGATTGCTGCTCATGCCCATTCCTGCCCGCGATGTATTGATGTCGTTGTTCGGGTATTCACCGGGTTTCGCTGCAGCCGTACGCCGCGGGCCGATCTCCGGTCCCCGGCCGCACATGCGGACCATGTGGCGGTTCGACGGCAATACTGCAATCGCCAGGCGCGCCTCCAAAATCCGCCGCTGAGCAATCGGGTTCGAGGCACGACAGTCAGATGATGGCCCTGCGGCACGCCGGCTGCAACCGTCGCGTGCGGACTCGTCTCCAGCATGGCGCACGTGCGAGCCGTTATGACGGCTTTGTCGAAACGCGCAATGCGTCCGCTGCTGGGGAGTCGACTGAGTCGGTGGCACGCACCGTCGTGCCCAGCAAACGGTCCATCGCAATTCCTGGCTGCGGGGAATGCCGGCCGTCTGCGGCGGTCGCATAGTGCTGGAATTTGTCGCCGTCGGAGCATTCCGGTGGACGAACACCCGTGGGGCAGGAGATCATCGTGAAATTGAAGTCGATTCGTTCGGTCGCGACCATCGTCGCACTTGGGTTCCTCGGTACTGCAAGCGCGGCAGGCCTCATTCCGGAGCCCAACGCCAATGCCGTCCCGTACGCGACCAAGGCCAATCCTGAAACGCTGGTGTTGGACGCGCGTCTGGCCGGGCGCGGCATTGCCATTTCAACTATGCACATTCCGGTGCGGCCGGGCCCATTCACCTTCGTATACCCGAAGTGGATTCCCGGCTATCACTCGCCGGCCGGCGTGCTGGCGGATATCTCGCAACTGACAGTAAGTGCTGACGGGAGGACGCTAACCTGGCGACGCGACAAGGTGGATATGTACGCCTTCCACGTGATGATCCCAGCTGGAGTGCACTCGATCAAAGTTCAGTTCACCATGCTGCTAAATGGAGGTACGAGCCGGCGGGCAACGCCTGAGCTGGCCACGATCTGCTGGACGCGGGCATTCTTTTATCAGAACGACATCAATTACCATCATTACTACCTGCGCGCGAGCATCATCCTGCCCAAAGGCTGGGGCTATGGAACGGCGCTCACTACGGTGAGCCGGGCAGGACAGCGCGTGAACTTTGCCGAGGAGCCGCTGACCTATGTCGGTGACTCGCCTTTGTTCATGGGGCGCTATTATCGCAAGGTCCAGCTGTGGCATCAGGGTGATGCCCACATGTGGCTTGACATGTTTGCCGACACGCCTCAGGAGCTCGACGTCCCGGCCAAGCTGCTGGCCGCCTACAAACGGCTCCCGGATGAGGCGTTCGCGCTGTACGGCTCGCGTCATTGGTACAACTATCACGCGCTGCTAGCGATGTCGAATCACATCAGTTACGACGGCATCGAACACCATCAGTCGAGCGACGATCGCGCGTCGGCCGACTTCATGACGAACCCTGACCAGCAGTTGCTCGGCGGGGATTTGATACCGCACGAGTTTTCGCACTCCTGGAATGGAAAATATCGCCGGCCGTGGGATCTGAAGACCGATAACTACCAGATTCCGCAGCGCACGGATCTGCTCTGGGTGTACGAGGGCATGAATCAGTACCTCGGCGATTTGCTCTCGTTCCGCAGCGGCATCCGCAAGCCGAGCGAATACCCACAGTACTTGGCTATGATCTACAACCAGATGGCGACCGAGCCGGGCCGCAACACGGAGCCGTTGATCGATCTGACCACCGGCGCACCGTACTTCTACATGACGGCGAACGGAGAATACCCGTCGCTGCGGCGCTCGGCAGGGGATTTCTATACGGAGGGCGAACTGCTCTGGCTCGATGTCGACACCATCATCCGCGCACGGACGGATGGCAAGAAGTCGCTCGATGACTTCTGGCATCTGTATTCGGAGCCGAAGCTCACCGGTCCGATCACCAAGCCGTATACGCGGGCGGACATCGAACATATGCTCAATGAGGTGTGCCCGTACGACTGGCACGCCTTCTTCCAGCGGCATGTGTACGAGGTCTCGAAGCTGCCGCCGACCGGAGAGCTCGAGCGCTCGGGTTGGCGTCTGGTGTACACCGCGAAACCCAATCCGTTCATCACGGCGGCACAGGACACCTACCACACCGATTACCAGTGGCTGACCTATGGATTCAACGTGGGCGGCTCTGGGGCGCTGACCGACGTGCGCGAGGGGTCACCCGCCTGGGATGCGGGTATGGCCCCCGGGATGAAGCTCATCGCGGTCAATGGCCAGAGCTTCTCTGCAGGCGTGCTGAAATACGCGCTACGGCAGGCGCAGCACGACCACGTTGCGACGCGATTCACGGTGGCGCAGGACGGTTGGGTCCGGACCATTGCGGTGAGCTACTTCGGCGGTCCGCGCTATCCGCACCTGGTGCGGATCCCGGGCACGGTGAATATGCTGGCCAGGATCATGGCGCCGCACGCCGGACACTGAGGGCGACGAGCGAAAAGTAAGCCCCGGACCCGTCGGTTCGGGGCTTATTCGATGCGGCACCCAACGAGCGTCAGCTGGGCGCCTCCCTCTTGGCATTACATTCGCTGGGGAAATGCTCGGAATTTATTCCGCGGCGAAAGATCGTACCGGAGGTGATCCCGCTTCAGTCGCCCGGGTGGACGCATCCCTCGGCAAATCAGCGACTGTCGGCTGCGGGCATTTCTTGCGAGACTCTCCCCCGTGTACTGACGCAGGAGTGTGCCGATGAGGGGGACCAACCCTCATGGCGTCGGGAAGACATCCGGCTCTGGTCGACCGAGCAGTTTCCTGCCCGGCGTAAATCAGGTCAGTCACAGTTCGCCTACTGCCGGACGCAGGTGCTTGATCTGAGGTACTTTTCCCGGGTTCAATAAAGGTATCTGCGGACGCGGCTCGACCGGGCTGCTAACGACACCGCAGCTCGCGTCGAGGTGCACGAGATGCGGCGTTTGCGGCATGCCGCCGGCCACTGTCATGATTCAGTGATGCGTGCGCAGCCGTCGGCAGTGACGTCGACTCCGGCACTGACGCCGACTCCGCAGAACGGGCTTTCGCCGCGCTGGCTTGCTCATTTCAATTGATTTCGAAGACGGTGCCGGCGTCATTGGCTCCGCCTGACTCCGTCGTTCCATAGAGATTTCCAGCGCTGTCCAAGGCCACACCTCCAATTGGGTTCGCCCCATCGGTGCTGCCGCCGGTAAATGAATGCAGAAGGGTCTCGGTGCCGCTGTTGCTGATTTCGAACACGGTGCCACCGCCGCTCGGACTCGAGCCGCCAGTGTAGGTGGTTCCATAGAGGTTCCCGGCGCCGTCCATGATCAGGCCGCCCATTGGCTCCTCTCCGTCGGTCGGGCCGCCCGCGAAAGAATGCACGGTGAATTCTAAGCTGCCACCGCCGGACGGAAGGCCAAACACGGTTCCGCAGCCATTATTGTTTGCGCAAGGCGCGCTGGCATTCGAGGTACCGAAACTGCCGTCTTCGGTCGTTCCGTAGATGGTGTTTCCTTCGACGAGCAGATCTCCCGAAGGATATGCCCCGTCGGTGGTGCCACCGGCAAATGAATGCAGAATGAAGTCCGTGCCATTCCCGTTGAGCGTGAACAAGGTGCCTTGGCCGAATGCCCCACCACGGGAAGTCGTACCATAGAGGTAGCCGTTCAAGTCCATGGCGAGGGCGGATTGTGGGTTCGCTCCGTCGGACGTGCCCCCCGCGAAGGAATGCAGAAGGCTTTCCGAGCCGTTGGCGCTGACCTCGAACACCGTGCCGCGGTTCTTCGCTCCACCGTTGGCAGTCGTCCCGTAGAGGTTGCCGTTACCGTCGATGATCAGGCTGGCAACAGGGTTCGCGCCGTCGTTCGGACTGCCGGCGAACGAATGCAGAATGGTCTCGGTACCGTCCTGATGGAGCTCGAACACCGTGCCGAGTCCATGCGCGCCGCCCGCTGCGGTGGTCCCGTAGAGATTTCCAGCGTTGTCGATGACCAGGCCGGCTACGGGGTTGGCCCCGTCCGCCGTGCCACCGGCGAAAGAGTGCAGAATGGTTTCCGTGCCGGTGGCGGTGATCTCGAATACCGTACCGAGGTTGCTCGCACCGCCGCGATTGGTTGTTCCATAGAGGTTGCCCGAACGGGTCACGATCAATCCCGCATTCGGGTCTGCGCCGTCGGTCACGCCGCCCGCAAAAGAATAAAGAATGCGTTCTGAGCCGGGTGCGCAGGACACGGCGACATCCGTCACATCCGAGGAAAGCGTGCCGCTGCCATCGGCAACCGAACAAACGATTCCGGGAGGATGGGAGGCCACGGTGACGTCGTAGGTGCTGCCTGCCGCCTGGGTGGAGCTGAAGGTGAAGTAGTCGTTCGCGTTATAGGCGACAGTCAGCGGTTCACCGCCGTTGTTCTCAAGCTTGACGCTCTGGTTGTTGCCCAGCCCGGAAACCGTGCCACTCACATAACAGGCCGTCGTACAGTCGGAGCGCGACGCTTGCGACGCGACGGAGGATCCGCCGCAGGCGGATAGGGACAGCGGCGCTGACAAGATCAGTAGCGCCAGAATCCTTCGTCCGAGATGCTTCTCCGTAACCCCTCCCGTCCTGTCCTTTTTTAAATCCGCAAATCAATCGCAGGAGCTAACAACGTTTGGATCGTACGCGTGATCAACCTCAAGCGTCAAGATCGCAGCGCCAGAGGCGACAGGTCTGCGGCCGCGTTATGTGGAGCGAAGTCGCAGGGTCCCATGCTCGGATTTCGTGCGATTTTTCGCGCACCATGCGCCGATGGATTACAGCGGCATCGCTGTGGTTGCCGCCGTGGGCGGCGTCTCTGAGGTGCAGATTGCTTGCGGACAAGTGTCGGCAAACGGTTCTCGGCTCAATCGCCAACGTCGAGTTCACGGTGGGGCGCTGAGTGCGCCGGAATGGTGCGCCGCACAGCCCTCAGAGGGCCGCTCGGCGACTGATCGGGGAGTCGCCGTGAGTGAGGGTTACGCTCGCGCAGGGCGGATGGGGGTGCGGATGGTGCGGGAATGATTCAAAAAATTACTGCGGGCTGCGTCCTGGGCGGGTTGCTGCTGTATTCGTGGACGCGGGGGTGCATCGGGGCGGGGACGGCTCCAAAAAAAGAATGCGCCCGGCGGGAGGGGGTCCTGCCGGGCGCCAACGAGCGTCCGATGACTACTGATTTTCGGTCGAGGCGATGAAGGCCGAGATGTTGTCGTGCAATGTCTTCAGCGACGGGACGTGAACGTAGATCATGTGCCCGGTCGGGTAATAGTGATACTGGATGTTGGCCTGCAGCTTGCGCGGCATGGGCAGGTGCTCCATCTCGTAAATACCCTCGTAGAAGGGCGTGGCGAGATCGAAGTACCCGCCATTGAGCATGACTTTCAGGTCGGGGTCATACTTCATGGCGCTGGCGAGGTCCGGCATCACGTTGAGCGCCTGCGGAAACCCGTAGGACACTCCGGGGGCGTGGTGCTTGAAGTCCCAGGTGCGCCACAGCGGGATCTCCGGCAGGTACTTCATCCCCTCGCCGTAGTGCAGATCCGAGTGCACGTAGGCATTGAACGCCGACACATACGCGGAGCTGATGGCGGCGGCTTGCGGGTCGTACTCCGCACGTTCGCTGAGCGGGTTCATCGAGGGGCCCGCAAAGCGGGTGTCAAGGCGTCCGGTCGTCTCGTCCTGGTCGGCGAGCAGCTCGTGCTCAAACTGCCCGCCAGAGATGCGCAGATTCGCCTTCTCGATGTACGCCACCGGCAGGCCGGTGTACTCGTGCAGTTTGGCAGCGATTGCAGCGAACTTCGAAGCGCTGATCTGCGATCCGTCGCGCAGTGCCTGAGCATAGTCGCTCATCGCAAAGTGTTCGACCTTGGCGAGCAGTGGCTTCAGCGGCTGCGAGCCGTCGGGGAGTTTGTGGTGATACCAAGCGGTTGCCGTCATGCTCGGCAGAGCAAGTTCGTACGGCAGATCGATGCCCGGATCGAACTGAGCCAAGCCTGTCGATGCATTGTAGTTGAGGATCTGCGAGAGCAGGATCACGCCATTGAAGTCGATGTTGTCGTGCGTTTCCAGCACGTTGATCAAGGCCGCTGAACGCGGGGTTCCGTAGCTCTCGCCCAGCAGATACTTCGGGGAGTTCCAGCGTCCGTATTGGGTCAGGAACTTCATGATGAACTGCGAGAACGCATGCACGTCCTGGTCCACTCCGAAGAAATGCTTGGCCGGATCCGGGCCGCGCACGCGGCTGTAGCCCGTTCCAGGTGCATCGATGAACACTAGGTCGCTGGAGTTGAGCAGGCTGTACTGGTTGTTCACCAGCTGATAAGGCGCCGCCGGGGTGTGGGTGTGGTCATTGGTCACCACTCGCACCGGCCCGAATGCACCCATGTGCAGCCACACCGTCGAAGAGCCCGGACCACCATTGTAGAGGAAAGTGATCGGGCGCTTATTCGGCGGGGCGCCATCCTTGAAGTATGCGACGTAGAACATCGAGGATTCGGCCGGCTGCTTCGCCTTGCCCGAATTTTCACCCGTCCCGTAGGTGTTCGTGGCGTCGTTCCAGCCGGCTGCGTGCACGAGGATCATGCCCGCGACGGCGTGGTAGTGGATGGTTTTGCCGTTGACCTTTACCGTACCGGAGGTCGTGCTGGTCGCAGTGCTGAAGTACGGATTGGGACGGGCGGCGCTCGGTGTCGCGTGCGCCGACTTCGCCATGGCCGGAACGGCCACCGCGGCCAATGCCAAGGCCGAGGCGGCCGCCAGCACATCCATTGCGCGCCTGATGAATCGGCTTCGATTGATGTCGCTCACAGTCAGCCTCCTGAAACGTTGTCGGTCTTGCGGATGAAGGCCGCGATGTTCGCGTGCAGCTGCTTCAGCGCATGAATGTTCACGTAGATCATGTGTCCCGACTTGTAATAGTGGTACGAAATGTTCGACTGCAGGCTGGTCGGGATCTGCAGGTGGTGCATCTCGTAGAGGCCTTCACAGAACGGCGTGGCCAGATCGAAGTACCCGCCGTTCAGCATCACTTTCAGCAGCGGGTCGTACTTCATCGCGGCGGCGAGATCCGGCATCACGTTGGTTGCGATCGGCAGTTTCATCCCGGCGCCCGGTGGCCGATGCATGAAGTTCCAGTGCAGGCCGATCTCCGGCAGATAGCGCAGGTTGGTCGTGTAGTGCAGGTACTTGCTGGCGTACGCATTGAACGCACTGACGTAGGCGGAGCTGATCGCGGCGGACTGCGGGTCATAGTAGGCGGTGCGGCTGAGCGGGTCGAAGGAAGGCCCGACAAAGCGCGAATCGAGCCGTCCAGTGGTCATGTCCTCGCTGTTGAGCAGCTCGTGCTCGAACTCCGGGCCGCTTACCTGCAGGCGCGCCTTGAGCAGATAGGACACCGGCAGTCCGATGTACTGATGCATTTGCTCGGCGATGCGTTCACGCTCGGCCGAGGGCAGGCTTGCGCCTTGCGCCAGGGCGTCGGCGTATTTGCCCATGGCGAAGTGCTCGACCTGCTTCAGGAACGGACGCAAGTTCGGCGGGTTCGATGGCAGCGCATGGTGGTACCAGGCGGTCGCCGCCATGCTCGGCAGAGCCAGTTCGTACGGCAGCTCGATGCCCGGGTCCGAGCCCGGCGCGTCATCATTCAGTGAGAAGTTCAGTATCTGCGACAGCAGGATCACGCCGTTGAAATCGACGTTGCGGTCGAGTGTCAAGTCCTTGATCAACACTGCCGAGCGGGGCGTGCCGTAGCTCTCCCCGAGGAGATACTTCGGGGAGTTCCAGCGCTTGTAGCGGGAGAGGAACTGGGTGATGAACGATGCGAATGCGTGTCCGTCTGGATCGACGCCGTAGAAGGCCTTGGCGGCGTTCTTGCCCTCGATGCGGCTGTAGCCGGTGCCGGGGGCGTCGATGAACACCAGGTCGGTGGCATCGAGCAGGCTGTAGTGATTCTTCACCAGGCCGTAGGGCGCAGCCGGTGTGTGCGTGTCGTTGTTCGTCACGACCCGCATGGGGCCGAAGGCGCCCATGTGCAGCCACACGGTCGAGGAGCCCGGACCGCCATTGTAGAGAAAGGTGATCGGACGGTTGTGCGCCGGGACGCCGCGCTTGAAGTAAGCGACATAGAACACCGAGGCCACGGGCGGGCCATCTGGCATGCCGAGTGCGTGTTTGCCGCTGCTCGGCGTGGCGGCATCGTCCCAGCCCTTGGGGTGGACGATGATCGTTCCGGCGACCGCCTCGTAGGCGATCTTGCGGCCGTTGACAGTGACACTACCGTAACTCTTCACGGCATGAGGCGTGAACAGCGCGGACGCGGTCGCGGGGGCCGGGGCGCGGGGACCCGCAGCGAGCGCGGGGGAAATGCAGGCGTCACACGCGGCGAGCGAAAATACTGCCGCGAGCGCAACAACGTGCTTCATTCGGGTGCTCCTTCTGCGCACGGCACGAGTTTTGGTGGACTGATTCGCAGGGTCGTGCGCCGCCGTATCATGCCCCATCCATCTGTCGCGCGGGCACGGGCGCGCCGGAGCGCGACGCGATTTGCGGTGAATGCCAGGGAGCGCGCGACGAAGCGAATCGTGGCGCGGTGATCGGTCGTGCGGACATCGGCGCGCTGTCGAGTGAGCCTGATCTGCGTCGTGGCAGCTGTGTACCCGGGTGGCGAGGCCGCCGTGGTGTCCGTTCCAACTGTAGGTGTGCCGCAACACCGGGGCCGCGCGGGCGGCGGACATTTCCGATGTGCTTGTGCTCCTGGTGATGTGCTGGCCGGCTGCAATTCTCGCATGGGTGCTGTGGCCGCTGGTTGTGCCGCTGCGCCTGGGGGGTGTCGTGTTCGAGGGCCTGTTCAAAATCCTGCGACCCCTGGTGCTGTTCCCGGTGCGGATTCTCAGCGGACGCGTGTGATCGGCGCGCCAGCTTGGCACCCATTGGACGAGTGTGCCGCTGCGCGGCTAGACTTGCGACTTCGCCTCTGAAACCACGATATCGCCATGAGTTACGTGTTTGCGCCGCCACCGCTCGTCAGTGCGTCGGTCGTCGGAACGTCTGATCGCTTCCCGGTTCATCGCATCTACTGTGTGGGCTCGAATTACCGCGCGCACGCACAGGAGATGGGGCACACGGGACGGGAGTCGCCGGTGTTCTTCATGAAGCCTGCCGATGCGCTCGTGCCGGTGGAGGCCGGGACGACGGGGGATTTGCCGTATCCGAGCCTGACCCACAATTTTCATCACGAAGTCGAACTGGTGGTCGCGATCAGCAGCGGCGGGCGGGACATCCCGGCCGACGAGGCGATGGGGCACGTCTTCGGCTACGCCGTCGGGCTCGACATGACCCGCCGCGACCTGCAGGCTGAGATGAAGAAGCGCTCAGCGCCCTGGTGTATCGGCAAGGGATTCGATCACGGCGCACCGCTCGGGCCGATCACGGCAGCGGCACAGGCGGGGGCGCTGTTCGAGGGGCAGATCTGCCTGAGCGTCAACGGCGCTGAGCGCCAACGCAGTGCGCTCACGGATATGACGTGGAGCGTGCCTGAGATCATCGCCCACCTCTCGGCGGCCTGGGCGCTCGCGCCGGGCGATCTGATCTACACCGGAACGCCGGCGGGCGTCGGTCCCGTCGAGCGCGGGGACCTGATCGAGGCGGTCTGCAGCGGACTCGAGCCGCTGCGCGTGCGGGTCCGCTGAGGGCTCAGACCCGCTCGAGCAGCAGTGCGATGCCCTGACCGACGCCGATGCACATGGTGCACAAGGCGCGTCGGGCTCCGGTCGCTTCGAGCTGACTCAAGGCGGTAGCCACGAGGCGCGCACCGCTTGCGCCGAGCGGGTGACCGAGCGCGATCGCACCGCCGTTGGGATTGACGTGCTCGGCATCATCCGGCAGGCCGAGCTCACGCAATACTGCGAGGGATTGCGCCGCGAACGCCTCGTTCAGCTCGATCACATCGAGGGTCCCGAGCGCGATACCCGTGCGCTCCAGGAGCTTGCGCGTGGCCGGTGCGGGGCCGATTCCCATGATGCGCGGCGGTACGCCGGCAACGGCGCTGCCGAGGACGCGAGCGCGCGGCGTCAGGCCATGACGCGCCGCCGCGGCTTCGCTCGCGAGCAACACCGCAGCGGCGCCGTCGTTGATTCCCGAGGCGTTGCCCGCGGTCACCGATCCGTCTGGGCGCACGACACCTTTGAGCTTGCCGAGCGCTTCGAGCGAGGAGTCAGGACGCGGGTGCTCGTCGGTGTCGATCCGCAGCGTCGGCTGCTTGCGGCGCTCTAGGGTTACGGGGACCAGTTCGCGGGCGAAGAACCCGCGGGCCTGGGCGCGCGCGTAGCGCTGCTGGCTGCGCAGGGCGAAGGCGTCCTGGTCGGCGCGGGATATGCCGCGCTCAGCGACCAAATTCTCCGCGGTCTGCGCCATGGAGTCGATCCCGAAGCGGCTCTGGATGAGCGGGTTGATGAAGCGCCAGCCGAGTGTGGTGTCCTCCAGCTTCGCGCTGCGCTCGAACGGCTGTTCGGCCTTGCCCATCACGAACGGGGCGCGGCTCATGCTCTCGACGCCGCCGGCGATCATCAAGTCCGCCTCGCCGGCGGCGATGGCGCGTGCGGCGATTGCGATGGCATCGAGGCTCGAGCCGCACAGGCGGTTCACCGTCGAGGCCGGGACACTCTCGGGCAGACCGGAGAGCAGCGCGGCCATGCGCGCCACGTTGCGATTGTCCTCGCCGGCCTGGTTCGCGCAGCCGAGGTACACGTCATCGAGCCGTCCCCAGTCCAGTCCCGGATGGCGCTCCATCAGCGCGCGCAGCGGCAGGGCCGCCAGGTCGTCGGTGCGGACCGAGGCGAGCGCGCCGCCGTAGCGGCCGAACGGCGTGCGCAGCGCCTCACAGATGAGTGCGTGGGTCATCATCGTTACCCAAGTATTTGAAAAACAAGGCGTGACACACTACTGCATCCGGCGGGGTTTATCCACGGCGACGTACGGCACCGATACAATGGCGCCCTCTGATCCGTCGCGGGAAGCGCCCATGTCCTCGTTCAAAGCCATCCGTGTGCATCAGGGTTCGGCCGGCGTCAGTGCGGCGCTCGAACCGGTCATGCTCGAGCCGCTCAGCCCCGGCGCAGTGCGCGTCCGGGTGGCCTATTCCGGGCTCAATTATAAGGATGCGCTCGCCATCACCGGGCGCGGCGCCATCATGCGCACCTACCCGCGCGTGGCCGGTATCGATCTCGCCGGTGTGGTCGAGGCGAGTGAGGATGCCGCCTTCAAGCCGGGGGACCGGGTGCTCGCCACCGGCGCCGGTCTCGGGGAGTGGCTCGACGGAGGACTCGCCGAGTACGCGCACGTGCCCGCCGAGGCGCTGCTCGCGCTGCCGGCGGGATTGAGCCTGTTCGAATCGATGGCACTTGGCACCGCGGGGTTCACCGCCGCCTTGGCGCTGCGGCGCATGCTTGAGAACCATCAGGCTCCGGCCCAGGGACCGGTCCTGGTGACCGGCGCGACCGGCGGGGTGGGCAGCATCGCACTGACCCTGCTCGCGGGGGCGGGCTTCGAGGCGGCGGCCCTCACCGGCAAGCCCGAGGCGGCCGCGTACCTGCGCGCACTCGGCGCCGCGACGGTGCTCGAGCGCGGCAGACTCGATCTGGGCGCGAAGCCGCTCGAGAAGGCGGTGTGGGGCGGGGCGCTCGACAATCTCGGCGGCGAGGTGTTGGCCTACCTCACCCGCACGGTCAAGCCCTGGGGCAACATCGCGTGCATCGGGTTGGCGCAGTCCGCGCAGCTGCACACTACGGTGATGCCGCTGATTCTGCGCGGCGTGAGCCTGCTCGGCATCCATTCGGTACAGGTGCCGCGCCCGTGGCGCGAGGCGCTGTGGGGACAGCTCGCCGGACCCTGGAAACCGCCGCAGATCGACGCACGGCTGGTCCGTGCCGAGATCCCTCTGGAGCAGGTGGCCGAGGCGGCCCGCGAACTCATCGCCGGCCGGGCGAGGGGACGATACGTGGTGCGGATTGCGGGGGACCTGTGAGCGTGCGGCGTTCCCGGATGCAGCGCGTCCCGCTCGCCGTTATGCTTCACGCCATCGCGCCGTCGCTCGGCGCATACCGATCCTTCGGCGGGCGCAGCAGATGAACAGGGCAGTGACGGGGCGATTCGCGCCGCAGTGGGGCGGTGGGCACTACGGTGCATGGGCGGCGGGGCGGCCCGGCGCGAGTGGCGGCTGAGCGGCCCTCCGATGACATCTACGGATTCCCCGGCTCGCGCCGGCGCGTCGGGCGAGCGACTCAATACGCGGGCCGCCGGAGTCGTCGCGCTCGCGGTCCTGTGCAGCCGCATTCTCGGGCTGGTGCGCCTGCAGGTGTTCGCGGCCCTCTTCGGTGCTGGGCGTCTGATGGACGTCTTCTTCATCGCCTTTCGGATCCCCAATCTGCTGCGCGACATGGTGGGCGAAGGGGCGCTCTCGACGGCGTTCGTCACCACCTTCAGCAAGACGGCCGCCCGCGAAGGCGATGCGAGCGCCTGGCAGCTCGCCAACAAGGTCGTGACGCTGACCGCAGTCGTGGTCAGCGCCCTGGTGCTGCTCGGGATTGTGCTCGCGCCCTGGCTGGTGGCGCTGCTCGGCTGGGGGTTCGGACCGGCCAAGGCGGCCCTCACCGTCGAGCTGACGCGGATCATGTATCCGTTCATTCTGATCGTGTCGCTCGCGGCGCTGGTCATGGGGATGCTGAACGCGCGCAACGTGTTCGGCGTCCCAGCGCTCGCCTCGACCTTCTTCAACCTCGGTCTGATCCTCACCGGGGCAGGCCTCGGCTGGTGGCTCGATCCGCACTTCGGGCCGAAGGCGACCGTGGCACTCGCGGTGGGCGTTCTGGTCGGCGGGCTGCTGCAGCTCGGCGTGCAAATCCCCTCGCTGCGCCGATTCGGCTATCGCTACCGGCCAGATTTTCGCTGGCGCGACCCGGGCGTGAGGGCCATGCTGCTGATCATGGGGCCTTCGGTGATCGCCGCGAGCACCGTGCAGGTGAACGTGGTGGTGAACTCCGCATTCGCCTCGATGCTCGGCAATGGGCCGATCTCCTGGCTGGGGTACGCATTTCGGCTGATGCAGTTCCCGATCGGGATGTTCGGCGTGGCGCTCGGGACCGTTTCGCTGCCGATGCTCTCGCGCCTGGCGGTGGCCGGCGAGCACGATCGGTTTCGCAGTGAGCTCGCGCGCGGACTGCGCATGGTGTTCTTCATGACGATTCCAGCGGCCATCGGCCTGATGGTACTCGCCGGCCCCATTGTCTCGGTGCTCTACCAGCACGGACGCTTCAATCCCTACGATGCGCGCCAGACGGCCGCGGCGCTGCGCTTCTACTCCCTCGGACTGTGTGGTTATGCGGCGCTGAAGGTGCTGGTCAACGCGTTCTACGCCGTAGACCGGCGCCGCACGCCGATGGTGGTGAGCCTGATCGCCATGGGGCTGAACCTGCTGCTGTGCTGGTTCACGACCCAGATCATGCACTGGGGTGTGCGCGGCTTGGCACTCTCGGTTGCCGCAGTGGCGACGGCGAATTTCCTGGTGCTCTATGCGCTGATGCGCCGTCACCTCGGCCGGCTCGCCTCAGGCGAGATGTTCTCGATGCTCGCGCGCCTGGGCGTCGCCTGCGCGGCGCTCGCGCTGATCTGCTGGGGCGGGCTGCACTGGCCGCTCGCGCACTGGCAGACCGGGCCGTTCTGGCCGAAACTCGCCGCACTGACGCTGGTCATCGTGGTCGGCGCCGGTGCGTTCTTTGTCTGTGCGCTGGCGCTCGGTATCGCAGAGATGCACGACATCGCACAAATCGTCAAACGCAAGCTGCGTGTGGCCTGACGGCCGTAGTGCAGCGAGCGGCGCAGTGAGGCGCCCGGGGGCGCCCCAAGGAGTCCGTCCCGTGAAACGTCATGTTCTTCCGCTCGGCGCGCTGGCGCTACTCGGCCTGTCCGGCCGCGCGCTGGCGCAGACTTATTATGATCAGACCTTCGCGCCGGTCGAGCCGGTGCACTGGCATCTGCAGATCGGCTACAGCCCGACGGTCGGTTCGACCTCGTCCTACTTCCAGGGAGGCGTTACCTTTGGCGGGGGCTTGAGCTGGAAGCCCGACCCGCAGATGCCGTTCGCGCTGCGCGCGGATTTGGAATACAGCCGTTTCGACGCCACGCGCAATCTGATCGCCATCAATGAGCTCGCCGACCAGACTCAGATCGACGGCGGGTACGGCGAAGTGATCGGCCTGAATGTCGATGGGGAGTTCAAGCGGCCCATCACCCCGACGGTGAGCGGCTTCGCGGTGGCCGGCGTCGGAATCGATCACATGCACGTCGCACTCACCCAGACCGTTGCGTATGGCACGTACGTGTGCGATCCCTGGTTCGGCTACTGCAACTACGGGCTCGTGCCCGGGGACATCGTGGTGGCGAGCGGCAGCTCCACCCGCTTCTCCTGGAATGCCGGGGTGGGGCTCGATTTTCTGCTGCGCAACGGGCAGACGTTCTTCGTCGAGGTGCGCTACCAGCGCATCAATACCACGCAGCCGACGGGGTTCGTCCCGATCACGGTGGGCCTGCGCTTCTGAGGCCCGGCACACCGCCGGTGCCACCCCCGCTCGCCCGGGCCGCCGGGGGTGGCAAGTGCGCATGCGCGCCGGCGGGAAGCTGCTAAAATTCTTCTTTTTTATTGTGCGCCCGGGGTGGACCGGGCACGAAGGGCTTCCATGGCACTTAAGATCATGATTCTCGGCGCGAATGGGTTCATCGGCAGCGCGCTCACCGGCGCGATCTTGCGCGAGCGCGACTGGGAGGTCTATGGCATCGACCTCTCGGACAACAAGCTCGGAGATCTGCCGAAGGACAATCGCTTCCACTTCGTCGAGGGTGACATCACCATCAACAAAGAGTGGGTCGAGTACCACGTCAAGAAGTGCGACGTGGTGGTGCCGCTGGTCGCGATCGCCAATCCGGCGCAGTACGTGACCCATCCGCTGCGGGTGTTCGAGCTGGATTTCGAAGCGAACGTCGAGGTGGTGCGCCACTGTGTCAAATACGGCAAGCGGCTGATCTTCCCCTCGACCTCCGAGCTCTATGGCATGTCCCCCGATCCGGTGCTCGATGAGGAGACCAGCCCGCTCGTGTACGGGCCGATCAACAAGCAACGCTGGATTTATGCCGCCTCGAAACAACTGCTCGATCGGGTGATCTACGCCTACGGCGTGCGCGACAGCCTGGACTACACGCTGTTCCGGCCGTTCAATTTCATCGGTCCGAACCTCGACAACATCGAGGAGCCGAAGGAAGGCAGCTCGCGGGTGTTCACCCAGTTCCTCTCGAATGTGCTGTACCGGCGACCCATCAAGCTGGTCGACGGCGGCAACCAGAAGCGCTCCTTCACGTACATCGACGATGCGATCGAATGTCTGCTCACCATTCTCGAGAACAAGGACGGGCGGGCGACGCGCCGGATCTTCAATATCGGCAACCCCGACAACTGCGTCTCGATTCGTGACCTCGCCGAGCGCACCATCCGCATCGCCCAGGAATTCCCCGCGCTGCGCGATGCGGCCAAGGGCACCGAGATCATCGAAGTGTCGGCCGGGGAGTACTACGGCAAGTATTACCAGGATATCCAGGTACGCGTACCGGCGATCGAGGCGGCCAAGCGCGATCTGGGCTGGCGCCCGCGCACCGACATGGACACCGCGATCCGTCGCACGATCGATTTTTACGTCCAGCTCGGCAGCTTCAATTCCCTGAACGCCTCGGCGTCGGGGCTGTGAGCGGCGGCCGGCGGCGGTGATCCGGAGAGTGTGTCTATGAATGCGGCGCAAGCGCGGGCGCAGCGGCTGCGATGGTGGGCCTGGGTGCTGATGGCGGCCGTCTGGTTCGTCACTCTGCAGGTGCGCCCGATGTTCGACCCGGACGAGGGCCGCTACGCGGAGATCCCGCGCGAGATGGTGGCCAGCGGCAACTGGGTGACGCCACGGCTCGATGGACTGAAGTACTTCGAGAAGCCGGTGCTGCAGTACTGGGCGACGGCCACCGTGTACTCGGTGGTCGGGCTGAGCAACTGGTCCTCACGCCTGTGGACCGTCGGGCTCGGCTTCGGCTGTCTGGCGCTGATCTACGCCTGGCTGGCGCGCTTGTACGACCGGCGCGCCGCGATCCTCGGGGTCGTGCTGCTCGCGCTCAGTCCGTATTTCGGCATCATCGGACACCTCGACCTGCTCGATGCGGGGCTCACGTTCTGGCTCACCGCGATGGTGCTCGCGTTTACGCGCGCCCAGTGTTCGCCGGAGGGCTCGGGCGCGGAGCGCAATTGGATGCTCTTCTCCTGGGCGATGGCGGCGCTCGCGCTGCTTACCAAAGGACTGGAGGTGTACGTGCTCGCGGGGCTGGCGCTCATCGCCTACACGGTGATCGAGCGCGACGTGCGTCCCTGGCGGCGGTTGCATCTGCTGCTCGGGATCCCGTTGATGGTGCTCATCGCCGCGCCGTGGTTCATCGCGGTGTCGCTGCGCAACCCGGTGTTCGCCGAGTATTTCTTCATCCACGAACACTTCCAGCGCTTCCTCACCGATGAGGCGCGGAGGGTCGAGCCGTGGTGGTACTTCATCGCGCTGCTGGTGATCGGGGCATTCGCGTGGCTCGTTCCGCTCCTGCGCGCCGCGCGCGAGGCGTGGCGCGCACCGGGTCCGGTTGCGCACTTCAAGCCGCTGAAGTTCCTGCTGCTGTACTCGATTCTGACGGTGATCTTCTTTTCCCTTTCGGACTCGAAGCTTGCCACCTACATCATGCCGGCGTTTCCGCCGCTCGCGGCGCTCACCGGGGTGTATCTGACGCGCCGGCCCCGCGCGCTCGAGCGCTCGGTGTGGGCCGGAGCGGGGCTCGCGGTGTTCGTGGCCGTCGGGCTGCTCGTCTATTCGCATCACCGCGACGGGTTCATCCCGTCGCACGCGATCGGCTGGGGCGCCGCGGCGCTCGCCGCGGTGCTCGCGGCAGTGGCGGCCTGTGCCTTCGGCGGGCGCTACGTGCCGTCCGGGGAGGAGACGGATGCGGCCGCGGGCATCGCTACGCCCCTGATCGTCACGCTCGCCTTCATCTTTGCCTGGCAGGCGCTGCTGTGTCAGTACGCGGTCATTCCGCCGTCGCGCTCGGCCTATCAGCTGGTGCAGCAGATCAAGCCCGAGATACACCCCGACACGAAGCTCTACAGCGTGAATCAGTATCGTCAGACCATCCCGCCGTATCTCGGCCGGCTGCTGACGCTGGTGAATTACTCCGGGGAACTCGGTCCCGGGGAGCGCTGGCAGCCCGGACTGATGACCGCCACGCCGGCGCAGTTCGTGCAGCAGTGGGACGCCAGTTCGAACGCCGTCGCGTTCTTCCCGCCGGCCGTGTGGCGGCGCTACCACGCCCAGGGTCTGCCCGGGCGGGTGATCGGTGAGGACAGTTTCACGGTGGCGGTGGCCCGTAGATGAAATGGTCGGTGTACGGATTTCTGCTCGCCGGGATTCTGCTGAATCTGGCGGCGCAACTCGGCCTGAAGGCGGCGACAGATGCGACCGGGCCACTGTTCGGCGGTGGCGTGGACGTGCCGAAGCGCATGGTCCAGCTCCTGACGGTGCCGTGGCTGTGGCTGGCGCTCGCCTGCTACGGCGTCTCGGTGATCGCCTGGGTGGTGGGGCTCTCGCGCATCCCGGTGAGTCAGGCTTACCCGATGCTCTCGATGAACTATGTGCTGATGGTGCCGCTCGCTTGGTGGTTGCTAGGCGAAGCGCCGAACGCCCAGCGGCTGGCCGGCATCGTCGTGATCATTGCCGGTGTGTTCCTGGTGGCTCGCTCCTAACGCTATGAACTCCTTCCTGCCTTTCACCCGTCCGAGCATCGATGAGCAGACGATCGCCGAAGTCGCCGACGTGCTGCGTTCCGGCTGGCTCGCCAGTGGCCCGAAGGTCAAGGCATTCGAAGCGGCGCTCTCGCAGTACTGCGGCGGCCGCCCGGTGCGCAGCCAGACCTCCGCGACCGCCAGTCTCGAACATGCGCTGCTGGTCTGCGGCATCGGCGCTGGCGATGAAGTGATCGTGCCAGCGATGAGTTTCGTCGCGAGCGCCAACGTGGTGGTGCGCACCGGCGCGCGGCCGGTGTTCGTCGATGTCGATCTGCACACGCGCAACATCGATCTGGCGCAGGCCGAAGCGGCGGTGAGTGCCCGCACCCGCGCCATCATGCCGGTGCATCTGTGCGGCCTGCCGGTCGACCTGGAGCGCGTCTATGCACTCGCCGAACGGCACCAGCTGCGGGTGATCGAGGATGCGGCTCAGGCGATGGGCTCGAGTTATCGCGGCCGGCGCATCGGCAGCTTCGGCGACCTGGTGTGCTTCAGCTTTCACCCCAACAAGAACATCACCAGCATCGAGGGTGGTGCGGTGGTGGGCGGCTCCCCGGAGGAGGTTCACGAGCTCGAGCTGCAGCGCTTTCACGGCCAGGAGAAGTCGGCCGCCGATGCGTTCGAGACGTACTTCGCCGGCGGCAAAGCGAATCTGTCGGACGTTGCCGCCTGCGTCGGTCTCGGGCAGCTGCGCCAGCTCGAGGCCTTCAACCTGCGCCGCCGCGAACTGGCGGCGCGGTACTTCGAGCTGTGGGGCGAGGCGGCGCCGCTGGCGCTGCCGGTGCGCGGTGACGAGGGGCACAACTGGCACATGTTCGCCGCCCGGCTGCCGCTCGAGCAGATGCGCATCAGCCGGCTGGAGTTCATCGAGGCGATGGCCGCGCGCGGCATCGGCATCGGCGTACATTATCCGGCCATGCATCTGTTCAGCGCGTATCGGGCCCTCGGTTACCGCGAGGGGCAGTTCCCCAACGCCGAGCGCATCGGCCGCGAGACCGTGACGCTGCCGCTGTTCCCGGCGATGAGCTTCGAGGATGTCGAGCGCGTCGTGAACACGGTGAACGAGGTACTGCGCGGGGCGATGCGATGAGCGCGACGCTCTCGATCATCATTCCCGTCTACAACGAAGAGGCGGGTCTGGCGGCGCTGTTCGAGCGGCTGTATCCAGCACTCGATGCGCTGGCGCGCGAGTACGAAGTGATTTTCGTCGATGACGGCAGTCGCGACCGGTCCGCCGCGGCGCTGCGCGAGCAGTTCGAGCGCCGCCCGGATCACACCCGTGTGGTGCTCCTGACGCGCAACGCCGGTCAGCACATGGCGATCCTCGCCGGTTTTGCGCACGCGCGCGGGGATTACATCGTCACCCTCGATGCGGACCTGCAGAACCCGCCGGAGGAGATCGCCAAGGTGGTCGCGGCCATGGATCAGGGCGCGGACTACGTGGGCACCGTGCGCGCCCGGCGCCACGACGTCTATTGGCGCAAGGTGGCCTCGCGACTGATGAACCGAATCCGCGAGCGCACCACGCAGATCCGCATCACGGATCAGGGCTGCATGCTGCGCGGCTATCACCGCACGATCGTCGAGGCCATCAATCGCTGCGTCGAGGTGAGCACCTTCGTGCCGGCGCTCGGCTATACCTTCGCCCGTCATCCGACCGAGGTCGAGGTTGCGCATGCCGAGCGCGTCGCCGGCCAGTCGAAGTACTCGCTCTACCGGCTGATCCGCCTGAACTTCGATCTGATGACCGGCTTCTCGGTTGCGCCGCTGCAGTTCTTCACGATGTTCGGCATCCTGATCGCCCTGGTGTCGCTCGGTTTCGTGGTGGTATTGGCGATCCGCCGCCTGTTCATCGGACCGGAAGTGCAGGGCGTGTTCACGCTGTTCGGCCTCGCTTTCTTCTTCATCGGCGTGCTGCTGGTGAGCGTCGGGGTGGTCGGGGAGTACGTCGGGCGCATCTACGAGCAGGTGCGCCAGCGCCCGCGCTACACCGTCTCGGCGATCCTCGAGGGGGACGAGGGCCTCGCCTCCGGTGAGCGCCCGGCGCGACCGGCGCTCGTGCTGCCGCCGGCCGTGCAGGCGGAGATCGATCACACCGAGATGCTGCGCGCCGAGCACGAGCCGGGTGGCGGTCGGTGAGCCGCGGACCGCGAGCGGTCGTCTTTGCCTACCACGACGTCGGTGTCCGCTGCCTGAAGGCGCTGCTCTCCGGGGGCGTCGAGGTGGCGCTGGTGGTCACCGTCGCGGACGATCCGAAGGAGACGCAGTGGTTCGCGAGCGTCGCTGAAACGGCGCGCGATTACGCGCTGCCGGTGGCGATGCCCGAGGATCCCAACAGCGCGGCATTCGTCGCGCAGCTCGCCGCGCTCGATGCGGACTTTATCTTTTCCTTCTACTACCGCTCCATGCTCGGCGCGCCATTGCTCGAGTGCGCACGGCGCGCAGCGCTGAACATGCACGGCTCGCTGCTGCCGAAGTATCGCGGCCGTGCGCCGGTGAACTGGGCGATCCTCAATGGGGAGCGCGAAATCGGCGCGACGCTGCACTACATGGTGGCGCGCGCCGACGCCGGGGACATCGTCGATCAGCAGGCCGTGCCGATCCTTGCCGATGATGATGCGCGCGAGGTGTATGCCAAGGTGACCGCCGCGGCCGAGATGGTGCTGGTGCGCGCACTGCCGGGGCTGATCGCGGGTGACGCGCCCCGGCGCTCGCAGCCGATCGTGCCGGGGCAGTACTTCGGGCGGCGCGGTCCGGAGGACGGGCGCATCGACTGGCGGTGGCCGGCCGAGCGCATCCACAACCTGGTGCGTGCGGTCGCCCCGCCGTTCCCGGGAGCCTTCGGGGACGTTGGCGCGGAGCGCTGGTGGCTGCACCGCACGCGCGTCGCGCCGCAGACGCTCACCCCCGGGGAGCCGCGGCTGATCGGTGCCCATGGAGAATGCCAACTGGTCTGCGTCGACGGATCGGTACTGCGGATTTTGCGCGCCGCCACCGCGTCCGGACCGCTCGACCTGGCGCGCCTGGCGAGCGATTTCGAGCGCCGTCCGGTGACGCTCGGCTGAGTGCGCGCCGTGTCCGAAACGGGGATGTCGTGACCACCATTGCCCTGAAAATCGATGTCGACACGTACCGCGGGACGCTCGAGGGCGTGCCGCGGCTCGCCGCAGCGCTCGAGCGCTGCGGGGCGCGGGCGACGTTTCTGTTTTCGCTCGGCCCGGATCACACCGGCCGGGCTCTGAAGCGCGTGTTCCGGCGCGGCTTTCTCGGCAAGGTGCGTCGTACCTCGGTGGTCAGCCACTACGGTGTGCGCACGCTGCTCTATGGCGTGCTCCTGCCCGGCCCGCGCATCGGCCGGCGTTGTGCGGGCGAGCTCAAAGCGATCGAGGCTCGTGGTTTCGAGGTCGGCGTGCACACCTGGGATCACGTCAAATGGCAGGACGGCGTGGCGCGCGCCGGCGCGCAGTGGACACGCCGGGAGTTCGAGCTCGCCTGCGAGGAGTTCGGGCGGGTGTTCGGGCATGCGCCGGCGACGCACGGGGCGGCCGGCTGGCAGATGAACGCCCACGTGCCGCAGCTACAGGCCGAGCACGGCATGCGGTATGCGTCCGATACCCGCGGGCGCGGTCCTTTCATTCCGCTCATCGAGGGGCGGGAGGTCCCGGTGCCGCAACTGCCGACCACGCTGCCGACCCTCGATGAGCTGATCGGCCGCGGGGATCTCGGCACTGCCGATCCGATCGAGCATCTGTTGCGCGTGAGCGCCGACGGCGCCGATCACGTCTTCACGCTCCATGCGGAGCTCGAGGGCGGGGCCTACCTGACGGGATTCGAGCGGTTGCTCGGCGCGTGGCGCGAGCGCGGCGCGATTCTGACGGACCTGGCGACGTACGCCTCGGGTCTGGACCCGGCAGCGCTGCCGCGCTGCCCGATCGATGCCGGCAGCGTGCCGGGGCGCGCCGGGACACTGGCCGTACAGGGGAGGGCCCGCTGATGAATTCAAAGCCCGAGAGCATGCAGGTCATTGAGATCACCGCGCCCGGCGGCCCCAAGGTGCTGCGGCTCGCCCGGCGCGCGCGCCCGCAGCCCGGTCCGGGCGAGGTGTTGATCCGGGTGCGCGCCGCCGGTGTCAATCGGCCCGACGTGTTGCAGCGGCGCGGGGCGTATCCGCCGCCGCCCGGTGCGAGCGACATCCCGGGACTCGAGATTGCCGGCGAGGTGATCGAGTTGGGAGCCGACGTCACTCAGTGGCGGCGCGGGGATGCGGTCTGCGCGCTGCTCGCCGGGGGCGGTTACGCCGAGTACGCGCTCGCTCCGGCCGTGCAATGCCTGCCGGTGCCCCGGGGGTTCAGTCTCGAGCATGCGGCGGTTCTGCCCGAGACGGTGTTTACCGTGTATTACAACGTCTGGGAGCGCTCGCGCCTGCGCCCCGGCGAGTGGCTGCTGGTGCACGGCGGCACCAGCGGCATCGGCACGACTGCGATTCTGCTGGCCAAGGCATTCGGTGCGCACGTCATCGCGACCGCCGGGAGCGCTGAAAAATGCGCTGCATGCCTGCGTCTCGGTGCCGACGTGGCAATCGATTACAAGGACGCGGACTTCGTCGCCGGGACACTCGAGGCGACGCAGGGACGCGGCGCGGATGTCATTCTCGACATGGTGGGCGGGGAGTACGTGGCCCGCGACATCGCCGCAGCCGCCCCGGAGGGGCGCATTGCGATCATTGCGACGCAGGGCGGTCGCAGCGCCCAAATCGATCTCGGCCAGCTCATGGGCAAGCGGCTCACCCTCGGCGGCTCGACGCTGCGGCCGCAGACCGTGGCGCGCAAGGGCGAGCTCGCCGCGGCGCTGCGCCGGGAGATCTGGCCGCTGCTCGAATCGGGCTCGGTGCGCCTGCCGATCCACGCACGCTTCCCGCTGCGCGAGGCCGCCGAGGCGCATGCGCTGATGGAGTCGGGCGCACACGTCGGCAAGATCGTCCTGGTGCCTTGAAGTCAGGTACCGGCAAATCGGCACGGACGCGTCCGCAGCGGCGTGAAGAATCGTGCGCGTCGTCATCTGGACGCCGCGCACCGTGAAACGTGGTGATCGTGCGGTTGGCGCGGTTACGTGCACCGTGACGTTGGTGCCTTGTTCCTCGCAGCAATACCCCATGCGCGCGGGTATCGCCGGCTTCTCGGGCGGTTGCCGCCCGACGCACTCATGAGCAGCGTGAACGCCACGCTCACGCGGCAGATGCTCGAGTGGATCGCCATGCGTCCCAGAACCTACGCGGAAGTCATGCAGGTGTGGCGGACGTCGTGCCCGCGCATGTCAATCTGGGAGGACGCGTGTGCCGCAGGATTGATCGAATATGAGGCGGGCACCGGCAAGGTGACATTGAGCTGCGGCGGCAGAGCGTTCCTGATGAACCCGTGAAACATCCCGAGGTAGATGTTCGATGAAAGTATCGATCCTGGATGACTACTTCGACACGCTCAGAACCTTGCCATGCTTCACGCGGCTGGCGAGGCACGAGGTGCGTATCTGGAATGATCACCTCGAGGATGATGATGCGCTCGGGGAGCGACTCGCCGACACCGAGGCGCTGGTCCTCATCCGCGATCGCACGAAGATCCGGGCAAGTCTTCTCGAACGCCTGCCTCGGCTGGAGCTGATCAGTCAGCGCAGCGTGTTTCCGCACATCGATGTCGGGGCGTGAGCTCCCCCTGGTTCATCGCGGGGATGGGGTTTGATGAGCAGCAGCGCAAGCTCAGTATCCGCGTAGACTTCGAGGTCGGCAGCCGCTTTGCCGTGCCGGGCCAGATCGGGGAGCATCCGGTTCACGACACCGTCACGAAGACCTACCGGCACCTGAACTTCTTCCAGTACCAATGCGACCTTGAGGTGCGTGTTCCGCGGGTGAAGCTCCCGCACGGCAAGGTCGTGCAGGTCAGCCCGCCGTGGGCCGGCAAGCTCTCCGGGTTCTCGCTGCTGTTCGAGGCGTTTGTGCTGCTGCTGTCGCGGCAGATGCCTTTCTCCGGGGTGTCCAGGGTCACCGGGGAGTCGATCCACCGGGTCATGGCGGTGTGCCATCGCTACGTCGAGGCGACGGTAGCATACGTTCGGCACCTTCAGCGACTTCACGACTGCACTGAACACGGACCTCAGCAACGACTCGGTGCTCGGCATCTTTGCCGAGGGTGCCTATGGGGCGAACGGCACGCTCACCGTCAAACGGGTATTCGTGGTGCTGAACGACTGAGCCGAGACCCAAGCGCTGACCCCGCCCCCAAACGGGCGGGGTCAGCGCCGCTTTCGGCATCCGGGCTGGCGGGATCGGCCGGCGGGTCAGGGGAGCCAGATCGGCCCGCTGCTCGAGTCAATCGTTCAGCCGGCCTCATCGGCGTCGGTTTTTTTTACATAGGCGGAGACTCTCTGGCCCCCCATGCAGCATAAGTCATTATTCCAGAATATCTTTTTTGGACTCGCATACAAATTGCATTACATACGCATCGGACCGTGACGCCGATCAATGGCATGGAATAAATGGAGGTCTCTTGAAGCACGTCCCCGCACGCAGCACCCGCCTGCTGGCCGCAATCGCCCTCACGGCAGTCGGCGCCCTGAGCGTAACGGCTGCACACGCCAGCACGATGTCCTGGAACTGGTCCTACAGCAGTAACAGCTACAGCGGCAACCCGAGCGGGAGCGGCTCGCTCACCGCGCAGTCGCAAGCGGACGGCTCTTACCTCATCACCTCGCTGACGGGGACCTGGGACCAGTATTCGATCACGGGATTGCTTAAGCCGAAAACCTCTTTTGGCAACGACAATCTGCTCTTCCCATCCTCGGCCACGACGAACACCAACTACAACAGCAACCTGCTCCTGGATTTCTACGGCCTTTCATTCAGCGTGAACCGGGGCAGCCAGACCGAACAGGTTAATCTGTACGTATCCGGTACGGCATATTGGTCGTGCACTAGCCGTACTATCTATACCTGCAACTCGCGCCCCACCGGCACCTTCTCGATTTCAACCACCACCTCGAGTGTGCCGGAGCCGGGGAGCTTTGCGCTGTTCGCGGGTGCCCTGGGCCTTTTAGCTGGCCTGACGGCACTGCAACGCCGTCGCCACCGCTCGGCTGCAGACGCACCGCGCGTGTAAATCCACCGGTTTGCACCGGGCTGCGAGAACGCCGCCTCCGGGCGGCGTTCTCGTTTGGTGCGCCCGGCAGGGCGCACCCTCTTGGAGGTGAAAGTCCTCTGCATGCCCGACACGGGGAAATGCTAGCTGCACGGCAAGGGCTGCCCGGGTGACTGGGGGTCTAAGAAGCCGGAGGCAAAGCGCTGGCGCGACGAACAGGAAGCGGATAGAGGCGGCACCGCGGGGTGAGCAGGCCAAAAGATGCAAAGCCCGGTACGTGTACGCTGTAGAAGCGCTCGGCACGCGTGTTGCCTACCATGACCCATAGGACCGCGTCTTGAAATCGGATCTCGCGCAGCCGAGAGCGACCCTGCTGGAGCAGAGCTAGCCCCAGACGCCGCCCCCACCAATCTGGGTCCACATACAGGGCGCAGAGTTCGCCACCGCCCCGAGCATCGGGGCCGCGCGCCGGCGCCACAGTTGCAAATCCGACGACCAAGCCGCCTTCCACGGCTATGGTGGTTGAGGGTTTACTCGGGTCGCTGGTCGCAAAATCGTAATGCTTCGCTCGATCCTCGGGGCGTAGCCGATCAAGATACTCAGCCGGCAACAGATTCCGATACGCCGCCTGCCAAGACCGGACGTGCACTCGCGCCACGGACAGCACGTCCTCAGGAGTGGCGGCTCGAAGCAGCATGACTCGGGTAACCCGAAAATCAATCGGATCTGCATTTCACCAGAACCCCGGACCCAGTCAATGAGCGCGAACAAATGAATATTATCCCGGCCCGCTGATGGAACCCGCCCTGTGCGAGCGAGATTCTTGCGCGTGTCGGGGCCCGTTCCCTCGCCAATCGTGATCAGCGCGCCCGGGACACGGCCGCAATTTGGAAGGGCTCGCTCACCTTCATCGCCCACAAGCGGATCGACGCTGCAGAGCAGCCGATCTTACCGGCAATCGACTGCTTCGCTGCCCAGCACGTGGGACTCTCCTCCAAGTGCTCCTGGAACAGTCGTGCCGGTCGCTCCCGGATCCAGGCTGAATATCCCTTCGACGTATTTTTACTTTGACTCCATCCTGTCAAGAAGCGAGGTCTCCAGGAAATCCGGCGCGGTTCACTCCAGGGTCAACCGACTGGTCTATCGCTCGACAATTTTCGAGATTCACCTCGAGAGCTGCCGCCGTAGAAACGGTGTCCGGCCGGGGGGATACCCCCCGGCCGGACCGCAGGAGACGCGATCCAATCGGGCGTCGGTAAGACCCTGCGCGGCAAGGTCCTCGGGATCTACGGCTACGGACGCATCGGGAAGGCCGTAGCGGCCTATGCGCGCGCTTTCGGTATGGAGGTGCTGATCTGGGCGCGCGAGTCTTCTCGCGAACTGGCGCGCGCCGAAGGCTGGGCCGTCGCACAGAGCAAGGCGCAGTTCTTCGAGACGTGCGACGTCGTCTCCCTGCACATGCGGCTCGTCGAAGCCACGCGACACATCGTCACGGGCGAAGATTTGGCGCGAATGAAGTCCTCGGCGATGCTCGTCAACACCAGTCGAGCGGGCCTGGTCGAAACCGGCGCATTGCTGACGGCCCTGCGGGCCGGGCGGCCGGCTCTGGCGGCGCTGGACGTCTACGATGACGAGCCGGTGTGCGCGTCGGACCCGCTGATTCAACTCGACAACGTCATCTGCACGCCACACATCGGCTATGTCACACGCGAGGAGTGGGATCTGCAGTTCGCGGATATTTTCGATCAAATCAACGCGTACGCGGCTGGTGCGCCGATGAATGTGGTGAATCCGCAGGTGCTTTCGAGCCCGGTGCTGCGCGCGCGAGTCCGACCGCGGGCGTGAGAGCGGTGTGACGTTGGTGCACGGATGCGGTGCGGCCTAGCCTGAATAATTCATGAATTGAGAAAGCACAAAGGCCTCGATCGTGCTAAAAACGCTTTACCACAAGTGTTTTCTCGCACAACAAAGGCCTTTGTATGGATGACGATAACACACGACAGAGTGTCCTGTTTGCCGATTTGTGTGCCCGACCGGTGGCGGCCCGGTTCGACCAGGAGCATGCCAGTTCCGATGGTGGAGCGATCCTGCTGCAGGCCTGCGACCGGCGCCTGGGGCTGAGCGAGGCATTGATCGGCGCGCTTGAGGATCGGCGCCAGTCGGGCAAGGTGCGCCACGCGATTGGGGATCTGGTGCGCCAGCGGCTGTACGGGATTGCCTGCGGGTACCCGGACGCCAATGATGCGGGTCGGTTGGGGAACGATCCGATCCAGAAGCTTCTGTGTGATCGCGATCCGGTCAAGGGCGAGGCATTGGCCTCGCAGCCGACGCTCTCGCGCTTTGAGAACTCCCTCACCCGAGCGGATCTGTATCGGATGGGGATCGCATTGGCCGAGACGGTGATCGAGCGGCATCGCAAACGCCTGAAGCGCAAGGTCAAGCGCATCACGATTGACCTGGACCCCACTGACGATCCGACTCATGGCGCCCAGCAGCTGACCTTCTTCAACGGTCACTACGACACCTGGTGCTACCTGCCGGTGGCCGGGTTCCTGACCTTCAACGAGGAGCCCGAACAGTACCTGTTCGCCTACGTGCTGCGCCCGGGCAATGTGGGTGCGACAGTCGGTGCGCTGGGGATCCTCTCGCGTGTGGTGGCGAAGCTGCGCGCGGCGTTCCCGCAGGCACGACTGCGGGTGCGACTCGATGGCGGCTTTGCCTCTGCGGAGGTCTTTGCCTTCCTCGAGCGCGAACGGCTCGAGTACGTCGTGGCGATGGGGAAAAACAAGGTTCTCGAGCGCCGCGCGGCGCGCCTGATGGGCACCGCCCGGCGCCTCTCGCGCGCATCGGGCGAAACCGAGCACCTCTACGGCGAGACCCGCTATGCGGCCGGCACGTGGGATCATCTGCGGCGCGTGATCATCAAGGCCGAAGTCGTACGCCACCCCGGTCGCACGCCGAAGAACAACCCGCGCTTCGTGGTCACGAACCTCACGCAATCGCCTCGGCATCTGTATGAAGTGATCTACTGCGCCCGCGCCAACGTGGAGAATCGGATCAAGGAACTGCACCATGGCCTGGAGATCGACCGCACCAGCTGCAGCCGCTTCCTGGCCAACCAGTTGCGAGGGCTGCTCACCGCCGCCGCTTACGTGCTTTACCAGGAGTTGCGCCTGCGGGCGGCACGCACCGCCTTCAGGTCCGCTCAGGTCAAAACCCTGCGCGAGCACCTGATGAAGCTCGGTGCCTGGGTCGAGTCCTCCGTCCGCCGCATCGTGCTGCACTTGCCCGCATCCTGTGCTCACCGCCACGACTGGCAGAGCATCGCCACAAACCTTGGCGCTGCTCCCGCATAGCGCTGTCGGACTGGCCCGCTTTGTCTTGATCGCGCGGAACTCGCGCCGAACTCCCGTGGCCAAAATCCACCCCGAGCACCCAGGCGAAGGCAAGACTCCACGCAGTCCTGCGGATCGAGGGTCAATACCACCGCAGAGCACGGACGTCACGGCCCGACACCTCGATACTCGAACCCACAACCGCCAAAATCACAGCCTTCGCGCATAGTGTGGGCTAAAGGGGTCCGCCCGCCGCAACTCGGCGTGGGCAGCCGCGTTGCTGTGGAGGGTGCGAGCTGAAGTGTCTAGCAGCATTACGGCGGCGGGGACCGTATCGAGTACCGCAAGAGAGGAGTTCGACAGGTCCTTCAGGAACGTGAAGCGGCGCTGGATACCCGCCGCCCGGGCAAGGTGTGGTAAAAGCGTCTGATAAAGCCGGATCTCCTCAGAATTGAAGTCGCCGGCGCGGCGGCTGCGCAGCGAGCTGAATTTCATGGCGAAGGGGCCATCCTGAGCCACGATCCCGCCGAGAGCATGAAAATAGTCCTGGGGCCGGAGCCAATCCGTGTAGAACTCGGTATTCAGGAGCTTCCCCTCAGGGTACAGCATTGATCCGGTGACCGGCTTGCCGGGCTTGAGCAGGGCTTCATTCTGAGCCCAGACGTTCACGTGATTGTAATGTTCGAGGGACTGTAAGAATTGCGGATCGAACCCTACCACGGCATTGGGGAATCCCCCGTCGGACGCTGTGCTTGCATCCATCGTTTCGACGTTGTGGGTATAGATTAGGGTGCCTCGCCCCTCGACTGAGTTCGCGAAAGCACTTAGGAATTCCGGCCACCTAGCCGGGTCGCAGGCCGCCTCGTAAATCAAGTTGATCAGCGCGTGCAGCGTCTCGTCTGTGATTTGGGCTGACATTCCCAGTCTCCGTGGCGCTCGGGACAATATGGAGTAAAGGCAGTACGTGCGCTCATCGCGCAAGAGCGACTGTGTCGATCATCGACCAAAGCCTCGGAACGCTCGTCGAGGAGCGAAGGCAGGGACCGGAGACCGCGACAGAACCTCATAGAGCCCGGCCCGATCGGCTGGGAGCCGGTCGGCCTTTTTTTAGTCGTTGCGAGGCATCGTACCGGATGGGGTGTTTCGCCGGCAACCTCGGCCAATCTCCTGAGGGTGCGGCGTACTTCGTCCTACTTCTGACAGCCGAATGCCCAACGTAACCGTAACCATAACAGCGTGAGCGCGCGGGCCTCATAGGATTTCATCACCCAATTGGATGGTGCCGACTCGATAGGCCCGGGAAATAATCGCGATGAATAACAACCTCGGTGGGTGTGCGCGCACGGTCCCAGGGTCCTCCTTTCGGGGCTTGATACGCGACCCTAACGGGCAACGAAAATATCCGCACGGGCAGGGGCCATGTACGGCGAATCGGTTCTCGAATCGTTGATTCAAGGTATCTACAAGGCAGCCGTCAACGGCGCCGGGTGGGTCGCATTCCTGGTTGCATTCGCCAGCGCCCTCAATAGCACCCACCCGAGCTTCTACCTCGCCGACACCGAGGACCACGAAGGATCCGTCGAGGTCTCAGCCGGGCTCGACGACACGCAACGCCGTGCATACCGGGAATACTTCGTTCATCGAAACGTGTGGATTCAGGGTGCGCAGCCTCTCCTTAAGCCCGGAAGCATCCGATCGAGCGACCAAGTTTGTTCCCGGCAGGTATTCCTGCGAAGCGAATGGTACGCAGATTTTTGCAGGCCGCTGGGGTGGAGGCGGGGGATCGGCGCTACCATCCTACAAGAGGGCACGCTGACCGCGAATATTGGAGCGTTCCGCGGCGAAAGCTGCCCCGAATACGGTGACGAGGATTTCGCGCTTGTGAGGACGCTGTTGCCGCATCTGCAGCGTGGACTCCAAATGCATCGGAAACTCGGTGAAAGTCGAGTACACGGAGAGGCGCTTGAGACAGTGCTTCATGCGCTCTCGACGCCAGCGCTGTTGGTAGCGAAAGACGGCTCGGTGCTCTTCATAAATACAGCTGCTGAGCGGCTAATCCGAACCTCCGATGGTCTCGTGATTCTGGCCGGTCAGTTGCGCGCGCTGCTGCCCGAGGACACGGCAATGCTTCACGCTCTTATCGGTGGGGCGGCGAAAACCTCTGTCCGCCAAGCGCACCATTCCGGGGGGACCCTCAGCATCTCGAGGCCCCAAGGCCGGGGTCATCTTCAGGTCCTAGTCTCGCCGCTTCCGGCCAGGGAGGACGACTGGCTCTTGAGGCAACCTCCCCTCGCGGCGGTCTTCATCATCGATCGGTACGGATTCGTCGCGGACTACTCGGAGCTGACTCGCCAGCATGGCTTCACGGCGGCCGAAGCCAAAGTGGCGGTTGCAATATCACGGGGACTCGCGGGGAAGCAAATCTGTCGGGAACTCGAAATAAGCTATAACACACTGAAGACACACGTCAAACACATTTACACCAAGACGCACGTCAACCATCAGAGTGCGCTCGTGCGGCTCCTCGCAGGAGGAGTGTCCCTAACGGAAACGCACGCGCAGTGCCGCAACGTGTAATTGTTCGCCCAAGCACCGCGATGTTGCCTCAGAAATCTTTGCCCTCGCCCGGAAGCTAGACGGAGTAGGGAAGCTCAAGCTGCGGGAGCTGTCCGGCCGCCACCACCTACGCCGTGACACTGGGCCACAATGCTCGCAGCATTGCTATATCGCTCTCATCGAGGTGCAGATCGAATCGCCCAAGATTGATTCGCACATCCTCCGAGTGAGGTGTGAGCAACGGGGATTGCGGGGCCGTGAGATTCACCGTCAGGACCGTCTCGCAAGCCGGACAGTCGATCAGTCGCCCTTCGGCCGCAAGAGCCTTCGTGGCCTTCGGCGTATCAGGGGCCAATGAACTCCTGCTACTGTCGAGCAAACCCGGCATTGGCGATGAGCGTGCAAACAATGCGAAAAAAACCCGCTCACGCGCGCGATGCGCGGACCGAGCCGCACAACCGTTGTGCACCGCTCCCACACGCCGCCGCAAATGGCGATGGCGCACATCTTGCCGAGAATACGATCGATGAGTGCCCGGGCGAGAGGGGCGCCGAAGGCGTTCGCCAGAGGA
>JAPTUI010000117.1 GCA_028067895.1 Pseudomonadota bacterium
CGGTGGTCGAGGGCAATATCCGGGACACATTCGCTGGCGGCCATCAGGGTACCCATTCTTGCTTGCTGTTCTTCGGGTGGCGTGCCCGGAGCGGACCGGACGGGCGTTCCCCGTGGGACGTACTGTCGCCGATCCGCGCGGGGGGTTTCTGTGACCGGCCTCCAGATTGTTCACATTTGGCGACACGTCCAAGCCCAACGTCTGGCCATCACGGTGCCTCCAACGGCAACGACGGAAGTCCGACGTTCCTGCGCTCATGTGATCTGCCTCACACTCTGTTCTCGAGTGAAAGCTCTTTAAATTCATTAGGTTAAACGGCGATCTACGCCCGTGGCACAGCCATTGCACTGGTCGGTCGCACCCGCATTTCACGGACTTGGAGTCGCACCGCTCATGGCTACCGCACCCGAAGCCGCCGTCCCTGCAGACGTCGCCGAGGTCCCCGAAAAGAAAAAGCGCGCTCTGCCCCTGTGGCTGACGATCACCCTAGCGAGCGTGCTCATCTGCACAGCCGCCGGCGGCGGCTTTCTGCTGATGCACTCCAAGGCCGCGAACAAGACGCAGTCCAAGGCGGTCCACCACCCCTCCGGTCCGCCGCACTACTTGCCGCTGAAGCCCTTCGTGGTGAACTTTCAGGGCAGCCAGCAGGCTCGCTATCTGCAGGTCGCTCTTCAGGTCATGTCGCGCGACCCCAAGACGCTCACCCTCATTCAACAGAACGATCCCGTGGTGCGCAACAACCTGCTGCTGCTGCTCGGCTCGCAGCAGGCCACCGTACTCGCCACCGAGGCCGGCAAGCAGCAGCTGCGCGCCGCGGTGCTCGCCGCGATCCGAAAAATCGTCGCCAACGCCGGCGGCCATCCGAACCGCGTCGCCGCCATCTACTTCACCAGCTTCGTGATGCAGTAACCGAACCGTTTCTCACGCCCCCATGAGCAACGAGAAGATCCTCGACCAGGCCGAAATCGATGCGCTGCTGCACGGCGTCGATACCGGTGCGGTGAGCACCGAGCCGCAGGCCGCTCCGGGCGAAGCGCGCAACTACGACTTCGCCAATCAGGTGCGCATCGTGCGTGGGCGCATGCCCACGCTCGAAATGATCAACGAACGCTTCGCGCGACTGCACCGCGTAAGCCTGTACAACCTGCTGCGTCGTGCCCCGGAAGTGGCCGTCGGTCCCGTGCAGATCAAGAAATTCAGCGAATTCGTCCACACGCTGCACGTACCGACCAGCCTCAATCTGGTGCGCTTCAATCCGCTGCGCGGCACCGCGCTCATCGTACTCGACCCGAAGCTGGTGTTCTCCGTCGTCGACAACTTCTTCGGCGGCACCGGCCGGCATGCCAAGATCGAAGGACGCGAGTTCACCGCCACCGAACAGCGCATCATCCACCTGGTACTGCGCAGCGTGTTCGCCGACCTGCACGAAGCCTGGTCACACGTGGCGGACCTGCAGCTGGAGTACCTACAGTCGGAGATCAACCCGCACTTCGCCAACATCGTCTCGCCGTCCGAGATCGTGGTGGTCACCTCGTTTCACATCGAGCTCGATGGCGCCGGAGGTAACCTGCACGTCGCCATGCCGTACGCGATGATCGAGCCGCTGCGCGAAGTGCTCGACGCCGGCGTCGCCAGTGACCGGATGGAGAAGGATGAGCGTTGGATGCAGTCGCTGCGCGAGGAAATGGAAGACGCCGAGCTCGCGCTCACCACGCTGGTCGGGCACACCCAGGTGTCGCTCGCCGAGCTGCTGAACCTCAAAGCCGGCGACATCCTGCCGTGCGATTTCACCGGCAAGGTCACCATGATCGCCGAGGACGTGCCGGTATTCCGTGGCTCACTCGGCACCTCCCGCGGCCACCAGGCCGTGAAGATCGAAGAACGCCTGCGTCGCGCGCGAAACGTTCCTGAGCCGATTTCAGTCAACCGCAAGTGAGCATCCCCATGAATGCCAATGTTCAGGCCCAACCAGCCGAGTTCCAGGATTTGACCGATGACGGCAGCAAACAGGACGCCCGTGACGTCAATCTCGAAGTCATTCTCGACGTTCCGGTGACGCTTTCAATGGAGGTCGGCCGCACCCGTATTCCGATCCGCAACTTCCTGCAGCTGAACCAGGGGTCCGTGGTCGAATTGGATCGCACTGCCGGTGAGCCGCTCGACGTCTACGTCAATGGCACGTTGGTCGCGCATGGCGAGGTGGTGGTCGTGAACGAACGCTTCGGCATCCGCTTGACCGACGTCATCAGCCCCGCAGAGCGTTTGCGCAAACTCAAATGAGTCACCTGTTTGCCGCTCCGGCCGCCGGCAGCGCCGCACCTGCAGTGAGCGCCGGCGGACTGGTGTCCGTCACCTTCGCCCTGCTCGCGGTGCTCGCCGCAATCCTCGCACTCGCCTGGGTTGCGCGGCGGATGCGCATGCTCGGCAACCGAGCCGGCAACGCGCTCGAGATCCTCGCCAGCACGCCGCTCGGTCCCAAGGAGCGCGCCGTACTGATGAAGGTCGGCGATACGCAGATCCTGCTCGGCGTCGCGCCCGGGCAGGTCACCGCCCTACATGTGCTCGCCCAGCCAATCGAGATCGGCAAGCCCGCCCCGCAAGCGCTTCCTGCGGGACGCCCCACATTTGCCGCGCTGCTGAAAAGGAGTCTCGGCAAATGAGCGCTCTGCGCAAGAGCTGGCCGCTGCTGCTGCTCGCCCTCGCACCGGTCGCGGCGCTGGCCGCACCGGGCATCCCGGCCTTCAGCGTGCAGACCCATGCCGGCACGCAGACCTACACGCTGACGCTGCAAGTCCTGGCGCTGATGACGGCGCTGTCGCTCCTGCCGGCAATCCTGCTGATGATGACCGCGTTCACGCGCATCGTCATCGTACTCGGCATCCTGCGTCAGGCGCTCGGTGCCGGCCAGACGCCGCCGAACCAGATTCTGATCGGATTGGCCCTGTTTCTCACCTTTTTCGTGATGTCTCCGGTCATCCGCCAAATCGATCAGAACGCATACCAGCCGTATGCAGCCGGCACGATCAGCATGAGCACCGCGCTCACACGCGCCGAGGTGCCGCTGAAGGAGTTCATGCTGCACCAGACACGCGAGAGTGACATCGCCGTGTTCACCCACATCGCCGGCGGCAAGGGCTACGCAGCGCCAATCGACGTGCCGTTATCGGTGCTGGTGCCGGCGTTCGTCACCAGTGAACTGAAGACGGCGTTTCTGATCGGCTTTCTGCTCTACATCCCGTTCGTCATCATCGATCTGGTGGTGGCGAGCGTGCTGATGTCGATGGGCATGATGATGGTCTCTCCGGTGACGATCTCGCTGCCTTTCAAACTGATGCTGTTCGTGCTGGTGAACGGCTGGACCCTGGTCATGGGCTCGCTCGCGGCGAGCTTCTATCACTGACGGAGAACGCCCGAGTGACCCCGAATACCGTGATGAACCTCGGCACCACTGCCCTGGAAGTCACCCTGATGCTCTCTTTGCCGCTGTTGCTCGCCGCGCTCGTGACCGGCGTGATCGTCGGGGCGTTCCAGGCCGCAACCCAGATCAACGAGATGACCTTGTCGTTCATCCCGAAGCTGCTGGTACTCGCACTGGTGGTGGCGCTCACCGGCCCGTGGATGCTGCACACCATGGTTGAGTACACGCGCGAGCTCATCATGAGCATCCCGCAGCTGGTCAACTGATGCCGACGCCGCGCGCATGATTGCCATCACCTCCGCCCAGCTCGAGCACGGCATCGGCGTGATTCTCTGGCCGTTCGTGCGCATCGGCTCGTGCTTCATGGTCGCTCCGGTGTTCGGTGCCGTGACCGTCCCGGCTCAAATCCGCGTCGTGCTCTCCGGGGCGATCGCGCTGCTGGTCGCCCCGCTGGTACCACTGCCGGCCGGCATCGCACTGCTCTCCGGCGCCGCCGTCTTGATCACCATCCAGCAGGTAGTCATCGGTGTCGCACTCGGTTTCTCTCTGCGGCTTGTTTTCGAGGCACTCTCGCTCGGCGGGCAGATGATCGCCAACAGCATGGGACTGTCGCTGTCATTCAACATCGATCCTCTGAACGGCACCAGTACACCGGCGCTCGGCCAGCTTTACACGATCCTGGTGACGTTGATCTTTCTGTTGCTCGACGGCCACACCGCCCTGATCCGGGTCCTCGCCGAGGGCTTTCGGACTCTGCCGATCGGTGTCAGCGGGTTCGGCCCGCGAGGCTTGTGGACCATCGTCAATTGGGGCTCGATTCTCTTCTCTGGCGCACTCGCGGTGGCGCTGCCAGGGATCACCGCGCTGTTGATCACCAACCTCGCGTTCGGCATCGTCAGCCGTGCAGCTCCGACACTGAACCTGTTCGCCACCGGCTTGCCGATCTCCATCCTGTTCGGTCTGCTGGTGATCATCGTCACACTGCCGGTGGTCGAATCGGGCTTCATTCGCTTGCTTGGTGAGTCCTTCATGCTCCTGCGCCGGTTGAGTGGAGGCTAAGCGATGGCCGATACCGACCAGGAGAAGACCGAACAACCTACTGGGAAACGCCTGGACGAGGCGCGCCAAGAAGGCCAAGTTCCGCGCTCGCAGGATTTCAACACCGCTGCGGTACTACTGCTCGCCGGCGGCGGGCTGCGCATGTTCGGGGCAAATATCGCTGCGGCGCTCGCCGGACTGATGCACAGTGGCCTGCAACTCTCCGGCGCTCAGGAGTTCGACCCGAAGTATGCGCTTGCCACGGCCGGCAACGAGGTGGTGCACGCGCTCCTCGCCTGCGCACCGTTGTTCGGGCTGACCGTCATCGCAGCGCTCGCCGCGCCGATGGCTCTCGGCGGATGGAACTTCAGTGTCCAGTCATTGGCACCGGATTTCACGCGACTCGATCCGATCGCCGGCTTCGGCCGGGTGTTTTCGCTGCGCGCAGTGGTGGATCTCGCCAAGGCGTTCGTGAAATTTCTGCTCGTATCGGGCACCGCCTTCCTGGTGCTGCGCAGCCAAGCGGCGCATATGCTCGCGCTCGGCAACGAGCCGCTCGAAACCGGACTCGCCGACGCCGTACGGCTGGTGGCGAGCGCCATGCTCATCATGTCCGGGACACTCGGACTCATCGCCGCGATCGACGTACCGTGGCAGCTGTGGCAGCACCACAAACAGCTGCGCATGACGCGCGAGGAAATCCGCGACGAAGCGAAGGAGTCGGAAGGCTCTCCGGAAACCAAGGGACGCGTCAGGCGCATGCAACGCGATCTGGTACGCCGCCGCATGATGCATGACGTTCCCACGGCCGATGTGGTCGTGACCAACCCGACGCACTTTGCCGTGGCGCTGCGTTACGACGAAGGCCGCATGCGGGCACCGCGCGTAGTCGCCAAGGGCGCAGACCTGATCGCGGCGCGGATCCGCGAGATCGCCACCGAGCATGCCGTGCCGGTATTCGAGGCGCCGCCGCTGGCGCGCGCCCTGTTTCACAACGTCGAGATCGGCGGCGAGATCCCTACTGCACTGTATGTCGCCGTCGCTCAGATCCTGACCTACATTTACCGACTCAAAGCGGCGCGCGCATCCGGACAGCTGCCGCCAGAGCCGCCCGTCATCGATCCCTCGGTTGAAAACATTCGGCATTGATCCATGAGTACAGCCGCCGCCACCACCTCACCTTCGCTTCCCTCTCTGCGCAACATCCTGCGCGTCGGCATCGGCGTGCCGGTCGGCGTGCTCGGCGTGCTGGCCATGGTCATTCTGCCGCTGCCGCCGATCGCGCTCGACATCTTGTTCACTTTCAATATCGCGCTGTCGATCGTGATCGTGATGAGCGTGTTCTACGTCTCCCGGCCGATCGAGTTCGGCGTATTCCCGACCGCACTGCTGCTGGCGACGTTGTTGCGCCTAGCATTGAACGTCGCCTCGGCCCGCGTCGTGCTGATGCATGGCTATGCCGGACCCGGCGCTGCCGGTCACGTCATCGAGTCATTTGGCGAGTTCGTGGTTGGCGGCAATTTTGCCGTCGGCGTGGTGGTGTTCGTCATCCTGACGATCATCAACTTCGTGGTCATCACCAAAGGCGCCGGCCGCGTCTCGGAAGTCAGCGCCCGCTTCACCCTCGACGCCATGCCCGGCAAGCAGATGGCGATCGACGCGGATCTCGGCGCCGGACTGATCACTCAGGATGAGGCGCGCATACGCCGCGCCGAGGTGCGCGCCGAGGCCGATTTCTACGGCTCAATGGACGGTGCCAGCAAATTCGTCCGCGGCGATGCCATTGCCGGCATCCTGATTCTGCTGATCAACATCATCGGCGGCCTGGCGATGGGCACGCTGGGACACGGCATGGCGCTGTCCGCCGCGCTGCACACGTACACGCTGCTCACCATCGGCGACGGCCTGGTGGCGCAGATCCCAGCGCTGCTGCTCTCGACCTCCGTGGCGATCATCGTGACGCGCATGTCCCGACCCCAGGACATGGGTGGGGAGCTCAGCCAGCAGCTGTTCGGCAATCCGCGTACGCTGGCCGTCGCCGGGGGGCTGCTCGGAGCGCTCGGTCTGATCCCGGGCATGCCCAATGTGGCCTTCCTTCTCATGGCGAGCGTCTGCGGCGGGGGCGCCTACCTGATTCACCGGCGCAAGGCGAGCGCTGCCGCGGCGCCGCCGGCCCCGAAGCCGGCCGCGCCGCCGCCGGAATCGCGTGACCTCACGTGGGAGGACGTACGTCCGGTCGATCCGGTGGGGCTGGAAGTCGGCTACCGCTTGGTCGCACTGGTCGACAGCAAGGGGCAGGGCGCGGACCTCCTCGGTCGGGTGCGCGGCGTACGCCGCAAGCTCTCTCAGGAGCTCGGTTTCCTGCTGCCGGCCGTGCACATCCGAGACAATCTCGATCTGGGCCCGAACGTTTATCGCATCAACCTGCACGGCGTGCCGGTGGGCGAGAGCACCGTCTACCCGGATCGGGAACTGGCCATCAACGCCGGCCGGGTGTTCGGACCGCTGCAGGGCATCGCCACGCACGATCCGGCCTTCGGCATGGAGGCCGTGTGGATCGAGCCGGCGAATCGCGATCACGCCCAGGCGCTCGGCTACACCGTGGTCGACCCCAGCACGGTGGTCGCCACCCATCTGTCCTTCATCCTGCAATCGCATGCGCAGGAGATCCTCGGTCACGAGGAAGTACAGCAGCTGCTGAACACGCTCGCGAAGGCCGCCCCGAAGCTGGTCGAGGACCTGGTGCCGCGGGTCCTGCCCCTGGCCGTTCTGGTACGGGTCTTGCAGGGACTTCTCGCAGAACGCATCCCGATTCGCAACATGCGCACGATCATGGAAACACTTGCCGAACACGCCCCCCGCTCCCAGGACCCGACCGTCCTGCTGCCGCTGGTGCGCGCCGCCCTCGGCCGCCAGATCGTCCAGGACATCGCCGGCGTGAGCGGCGAGCTGCCGGTCATCACCTTCGAGCCCGAACTGGAACGGCTGCTGCAGAACTCGCTCGCGGCGAGCGCGACCAGCGCCGGGCTCGAGCCGGGCCTCGCCGAGCGGCTGCAGCAGCGTGTCGGCGAAGCGGCGCAGCAGCAGGAAGCCTCTGGCGCGGCACCGGTCTTGCTCGTTCCACCGCAGCTGCGCATGCCGATGACTAAATTCCTGCGCGCCGGACTACCGAGCTTGCACGTGCTGGCCTGGAACGAAATACCCGACAACCGCAAGGTCCGCGTCGTGACCGCGGTTGGCAGGTAATTCATGAAGATCGTACGACACACGGCCCCGGATATGCGCCAGGCACTGCGCGCGATCCGCGAACAGCTGGGCGAGGATGCCGTCATCCTCTCCTCGCGGCGCGGTGGACAGGGCGTGGAAGTCACGGCGGCGGTGGATTTCGATGCCGCCCGGCTCGAGGGCACCTCAGAGACCCTGGACCCGCGCGTAAGCGCAGCGCCCGCCTTCACCGCCACGCCGGCACTTTCCCTCCCCGCGGGTGATCCCTCGGCCGAATCCATGGGCCATGAACTGAAGACGCTGCGCCGGATGCTCGAGACGCAGCTCGCTCAGCTGGCCTGGAACGAGCGCTCCCGGCGCAACCCGGTGCACGTCGAGCTGCTGCGCGAACTGTCCGAGATCGGCATCACGCAGGATCTGGCCGACCATCTCGTCGGACAATTGCCAGGAGACGTGGATTTGACGCAGGGGCGTCGGTTTACCGTCGCCGGCCTGTCCCAGTACCTGCAGGTGAGCGGCGAACGCTGGCTCGACAGCGGCGGCTGCGTCGCGTTCGTCGGCGCCACCGGCGTCGGCAAAACCACCGTGCTCGCCAAGCTCGCGGTGCGCTGGATCCTGCGCCACGGCCCCGGCGAGCTGGCGCTCGTGGCCTCAGATACCGTACGCATCGGCGCGCAGGACCAGATGCACGCCCTCGGTCAGCTGCTCGGCGTACCGGTGCACGTGCCGGACCGCTTCGAGGCGCTGCCACAGCTGCTCGGACGGCTCAAGCGCCACCGGCTGGTGCTGATCGATACGCCAGGCACCAGCGTGCGAGACAGTCAATTCGAAGCCCGCCTGGCCGTGCTCGGCGCCTGCGCACCGCAGCTCGAGACTGCGCTGGTGCTCGCCGGAAGC
>JAPTUI010000248.1 GCA_028067895.1 Pseudomonadota bacterium
CCAGGGACTCGAGCCGCTGCAGGTACGCAACGACTTCCGCCAGCACCCCACTGTCGCGCGGCAGATAACTTCCGGCCCGAACCGCGGCGCAGGTAATCTCGGTGAAGGGCGCGACGGGCCGGCCGTCGGCCTGTCGCCAGAAGGTCACCCGCTCGATCGCCACGGGCGGATGAGAATCGAGTGTGAGAATGATTTCCGTCAGCGCATCGCCCGATCGCGCGACCAGGCCGGCGAGGCGCGCCAGATCCGCGCTCGCTCCAGGGACCGGCAGTGCCGCCGATTCGATATCGCAGAAATCGTTCTGCGGATCAATGATGAGAAGTTTCGTGACCATGGGATTCTGCCACCATTGTCGGCGATCCGGCCGTGACTTCGCCACCGCCTCGGAGGGGCTCATGGCTGACGATGCGCCTCGCGCGAGCCACTGCCCTAGCCTGCCGCGCGAGCCTGTGGCGGCCACACGCACCCGCTCCATGCCGATCATCCGCCGGAAATCGACTGCGAACGGACCCCCACAACCGTCGCCGTGACGCCAAGCAAGCCCTGCTGGGCCCGCTCCGCGCCCGGCGCGACGCGTGCGAATCGCCGCGGCGCTCCGCACGGAGTCTTCGTGCCTCGCGGCGGCCAAAATCGGTGCCGGAAGCGGCGCGGTCCGCCTGCGCAGGCCGCTCGAATCCGTATGCATCCGCAACGCGCACCTCAATTCGGTGCTACGGGGGCACGATGGCTTTGCGGAGCGGTTTCGCGGCCCTCCGATCGGCCCGCCCTGCAGCCTCGCCCGGGTCCGTGCATACTGCGAAGGACTTGATTGCCGCGCGCACCGGACCTCTCGTACAATTCTCAACGATGCGGGTGTAGTTCAATGGCAGAACTGCAGCTTCCCAAGCTGCTAACGTGGGTTCGATTCCCATCACCCGCTCCATTCCAGGACAACCCCGGGCAAGCTGCGGCAACAGCCGCAGCGGTAAGGTTCGGATCGCTTGGGAAATTCCATGACCAGAGCCCATTCCGGCTGGCCCGTATCATTGCGCGACTTGCCGGGCATGGCCCGGCATTCGCACCCACCGTAGCACTTGACTCCAGCTGCAACCTCAAAGTGCGAATCAAAGGCTGCGAGCGCCCGCTCAACTCGTCGCAAAGCGACGCATTCGCCAGTCACCGCTCCAGATAGCGGACGCCCCGGGAACTCACGTGCCCGTGGCAGATCAACAAAGGTTGCATTCGTGCGCCATGCGGCCTGAGGCGACCCGCCTCCGCCGATCGAGCCAGCAGAGCAGTACGCGCACCGTCCCCCTTGGCAGAATCAGCTCAATGGCGGCGTACGGCGCGAATTGCTTTGGACTTTCCCACATCGCCCGCATCCGGGTCGCAACCGCGCTGAAGTTGATTACCATGATTAAGAGTCCCGCTTGATCCTGCGCTCTACTCGGCAGCAGGCAAGCAGCCCAGGCCAACGAGCGTGGCTTCGACCGCTTCCTCCAGCGCTGTATGCGGCTCCCGCCCGAGAATGGCCACAAGGCGCGCATTGGTCATGCGCACGGGCTGACTCCAAAGATAGCGCATCTCGAGAAGCTCCCGCGGCGTTGTGACGAAGGGTGACGCCAGGCGAATCAGCCACCACGGGAATTTCCGCATCGCGGGGACTCTCCCCGTGCGGCGCACCACGACACGCTGCACGGAGGCTGCGATCTGTAAGCCGTCGGCATCCCAGTGTCCTGACATGTGGAAATTTGCAAACGGCTCGAGGCGTTCACGAAGGCGCAGCAATTCGAACATCGTCCGCGCCACATCGGGCAGGTAACACCACTGATGTCCTATGCCGTGATCGCCCGGCAGGTTGACTGCTGCAACGGGCCGCCCTGGTTTAACAAGACCCTGTGAGAACCAATTGTTGCCGGGTTGTGGCCCGAAGAAGTCGCCGGCGCGCACGATGATCACTCGAGCACCCAGTTGCGTTGCGACCCTGAGTCGCCGCTCAAGTTCTACCCGGATGCTCCCCTTGCGAGTTGCCGGATTCTGCGGCGCGTCCTCCGCCAGCGTCGGCAGGGCATCGGGTCCATAGTTGTACACGTTGCCTGGCAGCACAATGATGGCGCGCTCGGCGATCGCCGCGGCCACCGTGTTGTCTAGCATTGGAAGGACCAGATCCGCCCAGTGCCGATAACCCGGTGGGTTGACGGCGTGCACGATGACCGCGCAGCCACGCGCTGCCCGCAGGACGTCCTGCCGACTCATCGCGTCACCGCGTATCCACGTAAGGCCGGCGCGCTGCTCCTCCTCGTGTGGCAGCCCGCGCTTCAGCGCGCGCACCTGCCACGCCGCATCGCGCATTTGCCGCGCGACTTCACCACCAATGCCGCCAGTGGCACCGAGTATCAACGCCAGGTTCGGCTGCGTCGTCGTCATGGCCTCGTCTCCCTGGGGTCGCTATCTGACGGGCAGCAATTCTGGGGAAGAGCGGACCAAAAAGGGAATTGACGAAGATGATCTAGTCGCCATACATTTATGCATGGCAACCGAAGCGGGGTGGCAACTCTACCGGTCCTTCCTAGGCGTGCTGCAGGAGGGCTCGCTCTCGGGCGCCGCACGTGCCTTGGGCATCACGCAGCCGACGGTTGGTCGCCATGTCTCGGCCTTGGAGGAGTCCCTCCGCCTTACGCTCTTCACTCGCTCGCAGTCAGGTTTGCGGCCCACCGAAGCGGCGCTCGGCTTGCGCCCCTATGCGGAGGAAATGCGAAGCACGGCGGATGCATTGCGGCGTGCAGCCAGCAGCCAGGGCGAAGGCGTCAAGGGCACGGTGCGGGTGTCCGCCAGCGAGGTCGTGGGCGTGGAGGTACTGCCGCCGATCGTAGCCCGCCTAAGGCAAGAGCATCCGCAACTCACGATCGAGCTCGTGATGACGAATCGAGTGCAGGATCTGCTGCAACGCGAGGCTGACATCGCTGTGCGGATGACCCAGCCGCGCCAGGAGCTGCTTATCGCGCGGCGCGTCGGTGTGGTGGCCCTGGGCTTCTTCGCACATCGGGACTATTTAGCGCGCCATGAGGCACCCAAGACTGTCGCCGAGCTTCAAAGACACTCTTTGATCGGCTTCGATGTGGAAACCTCATTCCTTCGCGGCGCCCGCAAGACACTGCCTCAATGGAACCGCGAGGCCTTCTCGATTCGCACCGATAGCGACGTCGGTCACCTCGCGCTGATTCGCGCGGGTTGCGGTATCGGCGTATGCCAAGTTGCGCTGGCCAAGCACCAACCCGAGCTAGTGCGCGTCTTAACCTCGAGATTCGAGCTGAAGCTCCCTACCTGGGTCACGATGCACGAGAATTTACGCAACAGTCCGCGCTGCAGGGTCACATTCGATGCCCTGGTGAAGGAGCTGACCGCATACACGAGCTGATGCCCGAAGCGTCGAAGAGGCGCGCTCGAGCACGGGGCGCAAAGCCCATATTCACACACTGGCTTGGGCGTCTTGGCGGGCATTGCTGCGAATGTCTGCTGATCACGACCTGAACGGCAGGCGTTTCGAATCGCGACAAGCGGCTGCGGGTCGTACTGGGCCGTTCGTGACCAAAGCTGATCAAGCGAGATACGTGACCCGGACTCCAAGGCTTTCATATGTTGGCGCCGCTCTACGGTCGCAGGTAATCAATTCCGCCGAGTGGGCGTCGGCAGTTGCGGCAACGAGAGCATCGTACGCTGCGCCACCTGTAATGCCACGCTCCGACAGTTCCAGTACAAATTCTTTGTAAGCGCGTGCATTAAGACGAAGGTATGCGTCGCTGAAGCGCAAGCGGAGAAAGTCGCGCACTACCCCTCCGGTGCAGCGATGTGGCGGCGGCAACCTCGTTAGGACGGAATAGGTCTCGAGCGCACAATGGTCGATCAGCCTAGCACCATCGTCCAATACCCCGCGCGCCACCTCGTGGTGCTCGTGCCACGACGCGAATGCGGCAACGACTACGCTGGTATCGACCGCGTTCACCGTCGAATTCGCTCCAGCGTCTCGCGAACCTCTGCAGCTGTGAGGGTTGGTAGCGCTGTCTGCGGAATTGCGACGACGCTTTTTCCCCGACGACTCAGAGTCATCGGCGTAGCGGCAATCTCGATCTCAAGCCGCCCGTCTCCGGCCCGGATCTCGAGGGTCTGCCCCGCCTTGAGGTCAAGCACCTGGCGCAGCGGCTTTGGCACGACAATCCGCCCAGCAGCGTCTATGGTGGTTTTCATGGTAGAAATGATACCAGATTTCTGCCCCCTATGAAGCCAATGCTGCTGCCATTAAGGCGCCATGATTGGTGCCTCGGGCGAGGACCGCTGCGCCAATGCGCGGCTCCGCGACGCGTGACCGGATTTGCGGACGTGGTATCTCACGGCTCAATTTGTGGGCAGCGAGCAGCGGTGCAAAGCGGCCTTGAACCCTCGCGTTGGTCGAGTGGGCGCAGGCCAGCAATGGCCCGCGCCCACTCGACCAACGACTCTCATCGGCAACGGTTCCGGTGCGGCAGTGCGAGCGTCGTGGAACGGCTAAGCCCGATCGTAGGGGCTGGGTGCGCTACAATGTGTGAAACGAGGGAGGTCCGGCTGAATGACCAGACGTGGATGCTTCACCGTGTTCCTGAGCGTCTATGTGGTGATCGCACTGGTCATCCTCTCAGCGCCTGCGGGGGCGCGATCCGCCGCCGCACCTTCTCTGTGCACACGGGTCGCTGACAAGCTGCGCCGCTCCCCCGGGAAGGTGGCGCAGGACGCGGCCGCCCCGAGTCACTGGCTGCAGCCGTGGATCGTCTTCGCCAGAAGGCACCCGGCGCAGAAGATGAACGCATATCACAAGATTCTTCCCATATGGCGCTCATCGCTGGGCCCCCGCCCACCGACGGCAATCGAGTTGTTGCCTGGCGCCGGCATCATGAGGGCCAGCCGCATGGACGCGGGTGATTGCTCCCATGCAATGTTCTTCAAATGGCGGCCGGGAGCTGCGCTGAGCGTACTTGCTCTTCCCCCGCTGAAGTTCACACCGTGTCTGTACCGGCACCAGCTGGGTCGGCTCGCAACAGTATTGAAAAGACCCGCGTACGTCGAGTCCGAGACCCTTGATGACACCAGGTTGGATCCGCTGATGCTCATTTCGACGTGGTCGGGCGGCAGCTGGACTCGCCCCTGTCCCGTCGCCATTCGATTCACCTATGCGGCACGGCTCAAGCGGGGATGGCGGTATTGCGGGGCCCACCGGGCAGTCTGCACAGCCGCGCGATATGCCGCGTCTGCGATCGAGCGCCGCTACCACGAATACCTCGTCAGCTCGGTCACCGTCGTCACCGAACGTGTGCCGACCCCACAAATCCGATTTGCTGAGTCGCTGAGCGAGCGCGCGTGGGCGCTGATCAGCCGCGCGCAACGGATCGCGACGGTAAAAAGTATCGTGGCGATAAACGGCGCACTACCGCCGTGGGCCCATGATTTCAATCTGCAGAACATCGATTATTTTTCGCTTCGGCTGAACGGCAAACAGTACATTGGCGCAATCAGTCCACTGGTTTATGGAGTTGGGACGCTTTATGGCGTGTACCAGGCGCCGCGCGCGGCCAGCAAACGACTAACTGCGCTTGCCGTATTCAGGATGCTCTGGGAACCGAATGGCGTGAGATCGATTGAAGTTCGGGCGCGCCGCGAGCGACACGGACCAGGTACATCTTTTGGAATTCTATAGAAGCAGGCGGGTCGCGTCTGAGAAGGCCGAGGAAGTGGCCGTCCTTGGCCGCGGAAGCAATGCGTGAGCCGCTGTATTACTCAGCGCTGCGCTCTGAGGGTGCAACTGATGCAACCGGCGCGAATTGGATTGCAGGCACCTGATGGTTCGTCTTGTGCCTGCCCGAAGAGGCGCTGCGGGCCGCGAAGGTTCCACTATTCCCGCGGTATGTCTTATGGCACAGCAGTTGCCGGAGGATGTCGCCGATGACCCGTTGCACTCGTGTGCAGTTGCGAATCGGGCTCTTTGTGACCGTCGCAGGCGCCGTGCTTTGCTTGAACGCCCGTGCAAAGTCAGCTGCTGAGCCTTCGCTCTGCGCTCGTCTGGTCGCACAAATGCGCCGCTCGCCCGCGACGGTTGTCAAGGACAGTCGTCAACTCCAACTTTCGCAGTCTTTAGGGTACGACCACTGGGCGCCATGGATAACCGTCACCAAGTTCGGCGTATCGTCAGATTCGGGCGCGTTCCGCCGTATTGATGCCGAATGGGCAGCGCACCTCAAGGGCGCGTTTCCGCCGGGGCCGGCCAGCGTTGAGGCTCTGCCTGGGACTGGTCTGTTCGTCGCGAACGCCATTCTTGGATCTGGGGAGTGCTTGAACACCATGTTCGTAGAATGGAAATGGGGAAACCATTTGCGCGTGATTCCCGGGCCGCAACTCCCTCTTGATATGTGCCTCCGCGACGAAAATCCCGGGTGGGCCAATCCCGCCATGGTATTGGGACAGCCGGCGTACATAGGGTCACGCTCGCTCAGCGGAACAAATAGCGACGCGCTGATGCTCATTGCGCGGTGGAACGGAAAGAACTGGACTCGGCCGTGCCCGGTGTCGATTCGCTTTACGTACCGGTACGCCGTGATGTTGCTGTACTGCGGCGCCTCGCGCGAAGTCTGCAACGCAGCTCGCGGACTTACCCCGGAGGTTACCCGTCGTTATAGTGCATATGAGTCCAGCGTCCTCGACGCTTTGAATGCTCATAACCGGGTTCCAAAGTTTGCGTTTCACGGCGTCCTTGGCACGCAAGGACGGATGCTTGTGGCTCGCGCGCGTCGCATCGGGATACCGAAGCGGATTGCGCCCGGAAGCGGTGTGCCGCCGGTTTGGCTGCGCCATATGAATCCCGCCGATGCTGAGTATTTTCCGCTTCGGCTCGACGGCAAAATGTATTTGGGTGCGGCGGATTATAGAACATACCCGTGGTCAGGGCCGAGCCCGGTGTTCTTCGTGTTCCGCGCTCCTCGCGACGGCGCTCGATCGTTGGCTCCCGTGGCTGCATTGACGGCTCAGCGGTTGACAAGCGGGGTGAAATCGATCCAGGCCCGCAACCAGAGCCCGTCCTCATCCGCCGGAAGCTGAGTTTGCCTTGAGACGATCGCCAACGACACCGGATCACCCATGAAGCTGTTGAGCGTGCGCATCCTCATCGCGGGCGAATCCCAGGGTTTATGCTCGGTTTCGCTGAGGGACAGCACGTTCCATCCCGCACGAAGCATGCTCGACTGTTTCCCTCGCAAGACGACACACTGCAAGTCCGGTCAGAACTCGACTGCACATGAATCTTGCTCGCTGAGGGAAATGGAGCCATTTCGGTTCGATTCCAGTTCCTGATTCCGTACAGCGCGGGAACGGGAACTGGTGTCATCGGCGGTCTGCTCTTCGGGCAGATCCGGCGAACTGAGCACCGAGGTCTTGTGGGTGCGTTTTCTTCCGGACCCATTCTGAAAATCGTCTTCTTCTCCCGCGTGCCGGAAGTGGCGCACATGCGCTACTGGAGGGTTGTTGCCGGGGTCGCCGTTGCGGGCATGATGCATCCTCTCTGTGGCAGGGCGATGAAGAGAACCAGACCACGCAAGTGCCTTTGCTGCCGGGAGTTGTTCCAGCCGGACTGGCGCAATGCCAAGCTCCAGATGTGCTGTCCGAAGAAGGCGTGCCGGGCGCCCCTGAAGGCCGCCCGGCAGCGGCGTTGGCTCAGACCACCGCGGCCATACGGCTCCAGCAACCCGCGCAGTTGCCCAGCCGGCCGATTACGCTGCCGTCGCCCAGATGCGCCGCCGCGAGCATCGGCGGGCTTCCCCATGGATCTCGTCTTCGTACCCATCGCGCAGATACCTCCGTCGGTGAACGGCGCTTCCATCTATCAGCATGCCCGCTTGCCTTCCAGGCAGTACCCGGTGAGACGCTTTCAAGAGCGCCCGACGCGCCCCGAAATCGCGCACTTGGAGCGCACTTGCCCGCGCGGAGCCCTCTGCGGCTGCGGGCGGATGCGGCGGCGAGCGCGCCTCGCCGGCGACCCAGCCGGCGATCAGACCGACGGCCAACCAGGTGATGATGCTCAGAAGGCCTCCCGTGCCCGCGCAGTTGCCGAGATCCACGGTCGCACGCTGCCGCCCGATTGTTCGTTCTTCTCGAGCAGCCGCACAATATTGCCAGTCCCGGCCACCTCGCCGTACAAGATGCGCCCGTCGATCGGCCGAGCTGAGATGCCGCTCAATGGCCGCCGCCGGACGACTCGGCTTGCACCCGACCCGCCGACCGTGTACGAATTCGCCTGGGCAGGCGCGCAGGCGATATTCATCGGTTCGATGACGAGGTGTTCATGCATACCTTGGCTCTGAGTTGGCACGGCGCATTTGTCATCGTGCTAATGGTCGCTGCGCTCGTCCTCTACAGCCGCCC
>JAPTUI010000441.1 GCA_028067895.1 Pseudomonadota bacterium
GCTCAGCGTCAAGGCCAGCTCCTGGCCGTTCGGCGAGAACGACGGCGCGCCGTTCTCCCCGGCGCGCGCCGAGACGCGATAGCGCTGCCCGGTGCGCACCCGCTGCAGGTACACCGCCGAGAGATGATCTTCGAATGAGACGTAGGCGAGCCATTTTCCATCCGGTGACCACACCGGGGACATGATCGGGAAGCGCGACTCGAGGATGAGGTGCTGATTGTAGCCATCCGCATCCGCCACGACCAACTGAAAGCGCTGCGCCGCGCCGCTGCCGAACACCGCCACGTAGGCAATGCGGGTGTCGAATGCCCCACGGATCCCAGTGATCGCCTGATAGATCGCATCGCTCACACGATGCGCGGCATTGCGCAGCGCCGCGGCAGAGCCCGTGAAGCGCTTGCGCACCACGCTCTGGCCGGTGAGCACGTTGAGCAGATTGAAATCGACGGCGAGCTCGCCTTTGCCGATCGGCTTGACGCGCCCGACCACCAGGTAATCGACCCCCGTGGCCTTCCACGCCGGGAAGGCCACCTGTACGGCATGGTGGGGCGTGGCCGGCATCTGCGCGCTCGAGAGGCCGCTGAAGCGCCCGCTGCCGACGAGGTCATGCTGGACCACGGCGGCGACGTCGACCGTGGCGCTGCTCGTCTCGGCAAACGGCACGACGGCGATCGGCACCGGATGGGTGACCCCGGAGGTGATCTTGATGGTCAGCTGTGCGTGCGCCGCCGGCAGACCGCCGAGGGCGAGCAGTGCCGCGATCGCGGCGGTACGCATGCGGGCAAGTCGGGTCATGGGTGTCATGGCTCTCAGTTCGAATTGGGCGCGAACACGAAATTGATCTGCTGGTGGTACAGGTCCGGATCCGGCGGCGGCGGCAACGGCGAGGCGCGGTAGACGGCCGCTTCAATGGACTCGCGCACCGCCTCGTCACCATTGCACGCACCGAGGCTCACGCTGCTCACCGCCCCGCCCGGGACGAGAACGACCCGGATCGTGCAACTGAGGTTCGACCGCGCCGTCGGGGGTTTGATCCACGCGGCCTCGACCCGCTGCGTGACCTCCGTGATCCATCCGGCGACGGCCGAGCGCATCTGTGCATTGGACTGCGCATCCTCGCGCAGCGCCTGCTGCAGCTGCGCAATACGCTCAGCACGCGCCTTCGCCGCCCGCTCGGCGGCGAGCTTACGCTCCTCGGCAAGCTTCTTGGCGGCGGCCCGCTTGCGCGCCTCCGCCCGCTGCTTCGCCTCGGCGCGCCGTTTCGCCCGCGCTCTCGCCTTTGCTTCGGCCTTTGCTTCAGCCTCGGCCTTGGCCTTCGCCTGCGCTTTCGCCTCGGCCTGTGTCTTTGCCTCGGCGGCCTGCTGTTGCTTCAGCCGCTGCTGCTCGGCCTGCGCGGCGGCGAGCCGCTGCTGCTCGGCCTCGGCGGCCTGCTGACGCAGGGCCTGTTCCTGCGGCGTCGGCGCCGGTGGTCCCTGGGGGGCACTCACCGGTGGCGGCGTCGGCGGTTTCGGCGTGGGCTTCGGTGCCAGGCCGCCCCCCTTGAGCGAATGGGCATCGACCACCGTGGCCTCGAGCGACACGCTCGGGGTGATCGGCCGGTGCTCGTAGCGCCACCAACTGTAGCCGAGCAGCCCGATGATGGTGCCGTGCAGCAGCACGGACATGCCGATCGACAGCCAGCGGTCGTGCGCGGACTCGGACATGGTGCGCCGCCTCGTCAAGGGTTCGGCCGGCCGGTCGGCGGCTGCGTCATGAAGCCGACCTTGCGAGCTCCCGCGTCCTGCAGGAGCACCATCGCCCGCACGATCACCCCGTAGGACACCGCCGTGTCGGCGCGGATCATCACCGGGCGGGTCGGGTCGGACTGCAGCGCGGCGGCGACGTGCGACTCGATGTCATTGGCGCTCGCCGGACCGAATGCCGGTCGCGTGCCCACCGCCAGATACAGCCCGCCGCTGCGGGTCACCGACAGCACGATGGGGCTGCGCTTGCCGGTTGGCAGCGTCTTGGCGACCGCATGCGGCAGCGACACCTTCACGCCCTGGGTGAGCAGCGGGGCGGTGATCATGAAAATGATGAGCAGCACCAGCATCACGTCGATGTACGGCACGACGTTGATCTCTCCCATCAGCCTGCGCCCGCGCGAGACCTGAGCCATGGCGCGCTCCTAGCGGCCCTTCGGCGCCGCCATCGGGGCGCCCGCGGCGCTCACCGTCGGGGCCGCGGCGACGCCGCGCGTGGCGTGACGCTGCAGAATGGTGGAAAACTCCTCCATGAAGGCATCGAAGCGTACCTCGAGCCGCCCGACCTGGTCGGCGAAGCGGTTGTAGGCGACCACCGCCGGGATGGCCGCGAACAGACCGATGGCGGTGGTGATGAGCGCCTCGGAGATCCCGGGGGCGACCGCCGCCAGGGTCGCCTGGCGCACGTCACCCAGGGAGGAGAACGCGCTCATGATGCCCCACACCGTGCCGAACAGGCCCACGTACGGACTGGTCGAGCCGACCGTGGCGAGGGTGGCGAGGCTGTGCTCGAGCCGGTCGATCTCCTTCAGCTGCGCCACGCGCATTGCGCGGCGCGAGCCCTCGAGCACCAGATCGGTCGATCCGGCCCCCTGCTGGCGCTGGCGGGCGAACTCGCGAAAGCCCATCTCGAAGATGCTGGCCATGCCGCTCGCCCCGCCGCGCGACTCGATCGCCCGGTACAGCTGCGCCAGATCCCCGCCGGACCAGAAATTGTTCTCGAATTGATCGGCCTCGCGGCGCGCCCGCCCGAGCAGCAGCCGCTTGCGGAATATGATGGCCCAGGAGGTGAGCGAGGCGAGCATCAGCAACCCGATCACGATTTGCACCACGAAGCTCGCCTGTACGACGAGCTGAATCAGCGACAGATGTCCACTCATGAGGTTTCAGCTCACTCCCGGTTAGTTCAGCGCCGCACGCAGCGACTCGGGCAACTTCGTCGGCCGCATCGTGCGCGCATCGACGCAGGCCACCCTGACCTCGGCGGTCACCAGCGGCTCGGTCTCCCCCGCGCGCAGGATGCGCTGCGCGAAGCGCATGCACACCGCACCGTCGGGGCGCGGCTCGCAGGTCACGAGCAGCTCATCGTCGAGTCGGGCCGGCCGGCGGTAGTCCACCGATACGTTCACGACCGCAAACAGCACGCCGGGTTCCCGCGCCATCGCCTGTTGCGAATATCCGAGCGAGCGCAGCCACTCGGTGCGCGAGCGCTCGAGGAAGCGCAGGTAGTTGGCATAATAAACGATGCCGCCGCCGTCGGTATCCTCCCAGTAGACCCGCGCCGGCCAGCTGAACTCGCTCATGGATTCTCCTCAAACTGCGTCAGGGACCCGGCGAGCCGCTCCGGCGGCGTGCGGCCGAAGTGCTCGTAGGCACTGCGCGTGGCCATGCGGCCGCGCGCGGTGCGCACCAGGAAGCCCTGCTGGATCAGAAACGGTTCGATCACGTCCTCGAGCGTGCCGCGCTCCTCCCCGACCGCCGCTGCGATGCTCTCGATCCCCACCGGGCCGCCGTCGAACTTGTCGATGACGGTGGTGAGGAGCTTGCGATCGAGGGTGTCGAACCCCTGCGGATCGACCTCCAGCAAATCGAGCGCCGCTTCGGCCACGGCCGCAACGATACGCCCGTCTGCCTTAACCTGAGCGTAATCGCGCACCCGGCGCAGCAGCCGGTTGGCGATGCGCGGGGTGCCGCGGGCACGCTCGGCGATACGCCGCGCCCCGACGGCATCGATCGGCACGGCGAGAATGGCGGCGGAGCGGCGCACGATGTGCTCCAGATCGTCCACCGCGTAGAACTCCAGGCGCTGCACGATGCCGAAACGGTCGCGCAGCGGCGAGGTGAGCAACCCGGCGCGCGTGGTGGCCCCGACCAGCGTGAACGGCGGCAGGTTCAGCTTGATCGAGCGGGCCGCCGGGCCCTCCCCGATCATGATGTCGAGCTGGCAGTCCTCCATGGCCGGATAGAGCACCTCCTCGACCACCGGGGAGAGCCGGTGGATCTCATCGACGAACAGCACGTCGCGCGGCTGCAGGTTCGTCAGGATCGCGGCGAGATCCCCCGGCCGCTCGAGCACCGGACCTGAGGTCTGGCGCAGATTCACACCGAGCTCGGCCGCAACGATGTGCGCGAGCGTGGTCTTGCCGAGCCCCGGGGGGCCGAACACGAGCACGTGATCGAGCGCCTCGGCGCGCTGGCGGGCCGCGCCGATGAAGATCTCGAGCTGGGCACGCGCCTTGGGCTGCCCGACGTACTCGGCGAGCCGGCGCGGACGGATGGCTTTGTCGGTCGCCTCGTCCTCACCGCTCGCCTGTGCGCTGACGATGGCGCGTTCGAAGTCCATGCGCTACTCCCGCACCGCACGTTGCAGTGCGCGGCGAATCAGCTCCTCGGTCGAGTGCACCTCGTGCCCGGCGTTCTTCAAGAGCCGGCTCGCCTCCGGCGGCTTGTAGCCGAGCGCGATGAGCGCATCGAACGCCTCGGTCTCGGCCTCACTGCCCGCGGCCGGCGCCGGCCGCTCGAGCGCACCGGCCTCGATCCGAACGCGCATTTCGACGACCAGCCGCTCCGCGGTCTTGCGGCCAATGCCGGGCACGCGCGTGAGCGCGCTCACGTCGTGCTCGTGCACGCACACGGCAAACGCCTCGACGCTCAGTCCCGAGAGCAGCGCGAGCGCGATCTTCGGCCCGACGCCCGAAACCTTGATCAGATCGCGGAACAGCCGCCGCTCCGCTTCGGTGCCGGAGGCGTACAGCACGTGCGCATCCTCGCGCACCACCAGGTGCGTCAGCAGGCGCACCGGCTCACCCACCGCCGGCAGGTGAAAATACGTCGACATGGGCGCTTCGAGCTCGTAGCCCAGACCGCCCGCCTCGACCGTGAGGTGCGGGGGCGTCTTGGCCAGAATCTGTCCGCGAATCGAGCCGATCATCAGGTCGTGCCGCTCCCGTTGGACGCCGCGCCGTGCGCGGCGGCAAGCCGCGCCATCGGGCGCGAGTGCGCGTGGCACAGCGCCACCGCCAGCGCATCGGCGGCATCGGCGGCGAGCCGCTCCTCGAGCGACAGCAGCGCGCGCACCATGTGCGCGACCTGCCGTTTCTCCGCGGCGCCCGAGCCGACCAACGCCAGCTTGATGGCGCGCGGAGCATACTCGAATACCGTCACGCCGTGGGGTACGGCACACAACGCCGCGCCGCGAGCCTGGCCGAGCTTCAATGCGCTGTCGACGTTGCGGTTGACGAACACCCGCTCGACGGCCACCTCGGCCGGCTCGTGCCGCGCGATCAGCTCGGTGAGCTGCTCGAAGATCCGCCGCACGCGCACCGCGAGATCCTCGCCGCCGGGCACGGCGATGCAGCCGTGCACCAGATGCCGCCACTGGCCGTCGCGCCATTCGATCAGCCCGAATCCCGTGATCCGCGAGCCTGGATCGAGTCCGAGCACGCGCAGCCCGGCGCGCTCGGCCGCCCGCTCCGGCGGGGGCGCCACCGCAGCGGTGCGCTGCGGATCAAACGCTCGCCAGGCGCGGGTCGGATATCGCGACATTCGAATACACGCCGCGCACGTCTTCGACCTGCGCAAGAGCCTCCAGCAATTCACTCACGCGCCGCGCCGCGCCCGCGGGCAGCGTCAGTCTTTCGGCCACCCGCTCGTTCACCGCCGCGGCGCTCGGCACCCATCCGGCGCGCGCCAGCGCGAACCGGATCGCCTCGAAGTCCTGCGGATCGGTGCGCACCTCGAGTTCCTCCTGGTCGACGCCGCTGACGTGCTCGGCACCGGCGGCGTACGCGGCGCGCGTGAGACTCGCCGGATCCGTCGCCGCAAACCGCATCCAGCCCACCCGGTCGAAGAGGTAGCTCACCGCGCCCTCGGCGCCGAGAACGCCGCCGTGCTCGCGGAACACCCGCCGCAGCACCGAGCGCAGCCGCTCGCGATCGGCCGTGCGGCACTCGAGCAGCACCACGGAGCCCTCCGGGCCGTAGCCCTCGAAGCGCACCTGCTGCACACCGGACGGATTCAACACCATGTGAAAATATACAGTCCCGCGGCAGCACGGCACAACCCCGCAGGCCGCACCGGTTTCGGCCGCCCTCGGCGTGTGGCTATGATAGCCAGTCTCCAGGCCTCCGGCGTCGACGCCCCCGTGCAGACCACCCAGCACTGCCCGCCCGCCCTGCTCGCCTCGATCGGCGCGATACGCGCTGCGCTCGCCGCCAGCGGCATCGAGCCGGGCGCGCTCGAGCGCAGCGCCGAGGCGGCTGCGATCGTCGGGGCGCTCACGGAAGATGCCGATCTGGCACACGCCGTGGTGCTGAAGCCCGTGCTCGCCGCGACCGATGCGCCGCCGAAGGCGCTCGCGCCGCTGGCGAGCCCCGAGGCCTGGAGCGCGGCCGCCGCGCTCTCGAAATTCGCCGAAATCGGTCTGCCACAGCACTGGTCCCCGCACCAGGGCCTGGACGCCCGCCAGGCCGAGACGCTGCGCAAGATGCTGCTCGCGGTGGTGAGCGACCCGCGGCTGATCCTCGCTCGGCTCGCCGAGCAACTCACCGCGCTGCGCCACGCGCGCACCCTGCCCGCCGAGCCACGCCGGCGCCTGGCGCTCGAAACGCGCGCCATCTTCGCGCCCCTCGCCAACCGCCTCGGCATCTGGCAGCTGAAGTGGGAGCTCGAAGATCTCGCGTTCCGCTACCTCGAACCGGCCGCTTATCGGCACATCGCCGCGGCGCTGAACGAGCGGCGGCGCGACCGGGAAGGCTACATCGAGGCGTTCTGCACCGCAGTGCGCGCGGCGCTCGCGCAGAGCCACATCAGCGCCGAGGTGTACGGCCGGCCGAAGCACATGTACAGCATCCACCGCAAGATGCAGCGCAAACACCTCGCGTTCGAGCAGCTCTTCGACGTGCGCGCCGTGCGCATCGTCGTGGAGTCAATTCCCGACTGCTACGGCGCGCTCGGTATCGTACATGGCCTGTGGCGCTACATCCCGGGGGAGTTCGACGACTACATCGCTACGCCCAAGGGCAACTTCTACCGCTCGATCCACACCGCGGTCATCGGCCCCGAGGGCAAGAGCGTCGAGGTGCAGATCCGCACCCGCGAGATGCACGAACATGCCGAGCTCGGCGTCGCGGCGCACTGGACCTACAAGGAAGGCAGCGCCCCGAACCTGCACTATCAGCGCAAGATCGAGGCGGTGCGCCGGCTGCTCGAGCCGATCGGCGCCGAGGGCGCGGACAGCGAGCGCGAATTCCTCGAGCAGGTGAGCACCGAGCTGTTCCAGGACCGCGTCTACGCCCTGACGCCCAAGGGCGAGGTGATCGACCTGCCGCACGGGGCCACGCCGCTCGATTTCGCCTACACCGTGCACACCTCCCTCGGGCACCGCTGCCGCGGCGCGAAGGTCAACGGGCGCATCGTGCCGCTCACCCAGGCCCTCGAGAACGGCGAGATCGTCGAGATCATCACCGCCAAGCAGGACGGGCCGAGCCGCGATTGGCTCGCCCCGGAGCTCGGCTACCTCGCCTCGGCTCGCAACCGCGCCAAGGTGCGGGCCTGGTTCCGTAAACTCGATGCGGCCGACAATCGCGGCGCCGGGCGCACGATCGCCGAGCGGGAGCTGGCGCGGCTCGGCGTCTCGGCGGCCCAGCTGCCGGAGCTGATCGGTGCGCTGAGCGCGCGCGACACCGAGCACTTTCACCAGCTGCTCGGCGAAGGGGAGATCACCGTCGCGCAGCTCGAGCGCGCCGCGCACCGCCTGACGCCGCGCCCGGAACTGCCGCTGCCGGCTGCCCGCCCGGCTCGCCCGACGCGCGGCGGCTCCCCGGTGGACATCGAAGGCGTGGGCGATCTGCCGGTCACCCTGGCGCGCTGCTGCGCGCCGATCCGGCCGCAGCCGATCGTCGGCTACGTCACCGTCGGGCGCGGCGTGACGATTCATCGGCGCGGCTGTCCGGGCTTCGCCCGCATGCGCGCGGTGCGCCCCGAGCGGGTGTTGAAAGTCGAGTGGAGTTCGAGCCAGCCGGCCGAACTGCCGGTGCAGATCGCCGTGCACGCCTACGATCGGCGCGGACTGGTGCGCGATCTGACCGATGTGCTGGCGGTCGAGCGGCTGAGCATCCAGGGAATGACCACGACCACCGATGCGGCCGCGGGGACCGACGACGTCGCGCTCACCGTGGCGGTCGGGGACGAGGCGCAGCTGCATCGGCTGCAGCAGCGCCTCGGAGCCGTCTCGAACGTGATCTCGGTGCGGCGCGCCGGCTAGCGGTTGAGCGAGTCGATCGCGCGCTTGTCCGCCGCGAGTGCCGCCTCGTGCAGCGCCTCGGAGAGCGTCGGGTGAGCATGGATGGTGCGCT
>JAPTUI010000127.1 GCA_028067895.1 Pseudomonadota bacterium
TATGGAAGCCGAGCGGCCTGCAAAGCCGCGTACAGCGGTTCGATTCCGCTCCTAGCCTCCAATAACAGCAGTCCTGTCCCGTGCCGTGGTGTTGGAAGACAAACACTATGCGAACTGATCACTCCACCTACCGTGTCACCCTGTTGGGCGAGGACGGTGAGCACGTTGGGCTGTGCTCCGAATTTCCCTTCGCTGTCTGAGCTGGCCAAGACTCCGGCGCTCCGGAGTTCGGCGACGCGGCAGCGCTTGGTATCTCGGGTGACCGAAGCTGAGCGGACGCAGTAGAATGCGCGGCCCCCGTCTGTGCTTTAGCCGGTTCGTGTTGCCCCGATGAAAGTCCTGATCGTTGAGGATGAGCGAAAGACCGCTACGTATCTGAAGCGTGGGCTGGAAGAGAACGGTTTCGTCGCCGATGTCGCCGAGAGCGGTGAGGACGGCAGTCACTTGGCCGAAACGCAGCCGTATGACCTGATCATTCTTGATGTGCAGCTGCCAGGGCGCGACGGCTGGAGCGTGGTGACGGATCTGCGGCGCCGGGGGATCGAGACACCCGTCCTGTTCCTGACGGCTCGTGATGCGATTCGCGACCGGGTGAAGGGGCTGGAGCTCGGCGCGGATGACTATCTGGTGAAGCCATTTGCCTTTTCGGAACTCTTGGCGCGCATTCGATCGCTTCTGCGGCGCGGACCGGCCAGGCAATCGACCATATTGAGAATGGCTGATCTCGAGCTCGATCTCGGGCGCCACCGGGCGCGACGGTCCGGGCAGGCGCTCGATCTGACGCCGAAGGAATTCCAGCTCCTGTCATTCCTGCTTCAGCGCAGTGGCGAAGTGCTCTCGCGCACGCTGATCGCCGAGCAGGTCTGGGACATCAACTTCGAGAGCGACTCGAACGTCGTCGAAGTCCACATGCGGCGATTGCGGTCGAAGGTGGACGACCCGTTCGAGGCGAAGCTCATTCATACGGTGCGCGGCGTTGGATACGTCCTCGAGCAACGCGCCTGAGCGTAGGGCCGGCGGCGGGCGCGCCTCTCGGCGGCCCCCGTCGATCGCTTTGCGCATGACCGTTTGGTATGTGCTGTCCGCGTTCGCGCTGATCATCGTGGCGACGGGGTTGCTCTACTGGGTGCTGGTCAACGGCATGTATCGGGAGGACCTGCACGACCTCAGGGACAATCTCGAGAACGCGTCCCTTCTGCTGGGTTCCTCGAGCGCTCGGCGGGGCGCTTCGTCTGCTCTCGAGGCGCCGCGGGCACGCGGGCATCGACCGGACATTTACGTGCGCGTCTTGGATTCGAGCGGGCGAGTGCTGATCGAAACTCCGGGCTTGTCGAGACAGCTGCCCGTCCCTACGAATGCGGTTCTCGCGGCGATCCCAGCGAGCGGCGGCACGAGCCGACAGATCCTCTCGCGCCAGGGGGAGCCATTTTTGACGCTAATGGCGCACATTGGCGGAGCCCAACCGCGATTTCTGGAGGTTGCGCTGGATCGGGCGCATGATGAATTTCTCCTGGCGCGCTACCGCGAGCGGCTCTGGCTGGTGCTCGGCGCATCGCTTGTGCTGTGTGCGGTCGTGGGCTTTCTCATCGCCCGGGCCGGGATGCGTCCGATCGAGGGGATCAGCCGAACCGCCGAGCGCATCCGCGCCACCACGCTTCATGAGCGCATCTCGACGGACGGCCTGCCGCAGGAACTTCGCGGCTTGGCCGAAACGTTCAACAGCATGCTCGACCGGCTGGAACAGTCGTTCGCTCACATTTCCCAGTTCTCAGACGATGTGGCGCACGAGCTGCGCACCCCAATCAATAACCTGCGTGGGGAGATCGAAGTGGCGCTGGGAAAAGCGCGCTCGGCGGAGGAATACCGAGATGTCCTCGGCTCCTGCTTCGAGGAATGCACGCGCATTGCGCGGCTGATCCGAACGTTGCTCTTCCTGGCGCGATCGGATACGGCCGCCGATGCTTTGCAGCGCGAGCCGCTCGACGTGGGCGAGGAGCTGGCGACGGTCGGCGCATTCTATGAGGCCGCTGCAGGGGAAGGTGGTGTGCAACTTCGCATCGAGAGCGCGCCGGGCCTGCGTGCGGAGCTCGACCGAACGCTCCTTCAGCAGGCGATCGGCAATCTGATCTCAAACGCCATCGCGCACACGCCGACGGGCGGTTCGGTCGAGCTGACCGCGACTGCGAGAGGACAGGACGTCGTGATCACTGTGACGGATAGTGGTTGCGGCATTGCGCCGCAGCATTTGCCGCATGTCTTCGAGCGCTTCTACCGCATCGAGCTGTCCCGCACCGGCTCGCAGCAGAACGCGGGGCTGGGGTTGGCTGTGGTCAAGAGCATCGTGAGCCGCCACGGCGGGCGGGTGGAGATCGAGAGCCGAATGGGAGAGGGTACCCGGGTGGGGCTCATTCTGCCGGCATCGGCCGCAGCGACGTCAGGGCAGCTTACGAAATCGTAATCTGAGCGTCAGCGCCGCGTCACCTGCGCCCGGGTAGGCTCCTTGGCGTATGAAGGAGATCTCACTCCGGGCAGCGAGGCGCCTGGCCGTCCTGCTCGTCCTGCCGCTGGCCAGTTGCGCCACCTATCGGGCACGTCCGATCCATCCCGAGACCACGGCGCGCGCGCTTGCGGCACGAAGCCTGTCGGATCCGCGGCTCCTACGCTTCATCGAGGTCGAGGAGCATCGCGTCGGACCGCCGCGATGGAACCTGAAGACCCTCACGCTCGTGGCCACCTACGAGCGGCCGGACATGCCGCTTGCGATGGCGCAGTGGGGCGTTGCGAAGGCAGACGAGCTGACCGCGGCGGAGCTGCCCAATCCAACGCTCTCGTTTCAGTCGAGCTACAACACGACGACGACCGTTCCATCACCTTGGAAAGTGGGACCGGTCGTCAGCTTTTTGATTCAATCCCTCGGCGAACGCCCCGCGCTCAAGGCACAGGCGCGCGCACAGGCCGAGGCGGCGCGACAGGCGATCGCGGTCACCGCGTGGCAACTGCGCGGCACAGTGCGCACTGCGTTCCTGACGCTCTGGGCGGCTGAGCGGGCTGTCTCGCTCTCGGCGCAGGGGCTCGCTCTGGCGAGTCAATACCAGAGTGCGGTGGCGCAACGCTACCGCGCCGGGATGGTCTCTGCGGCGATCCTCAACAGGGCGACGCTCGCACAGGAGCAGGCGCAGCTGGGTCTTGGAGCGGACCAGCGCACACTGCGCCTGGCCCATGCCGGTCTCGCGACGGCCCTCGGACTACCGGTGAGAGCGTTGCGCGGTGTCCACCTAGCTATGGCGGGGATTTCCCATCCGCGCCGACCCGGGAAGATAGGCGCGCTCATCCATGAGGCGTTGATCCGGCGGCCCGATGTCCTCGCTGCGCTGGCGCGTTACCGTGCGGCCGAAGCGGGACTCAGGCTCGCGATCGCGCGGCAGTACCCATCGCTCGACTTCGGTCCGGGCTACCGCTACGACCAGGGCGATAACAAGTTCATCCTGGCGGTGTCGCTCCCGCTGCCGATCCTCAATCAGAACCAGGGACGGATCGCCGAGGCCCGAGCCGCTCGCCACGTCGCCGCAGAGCGATTCCTGGCGGTGCAAGCGCACGCTCTCGGGCAGATCGAGCGGGCTCAAGCCGACTGGCGGGCGAGCGTGGCGGAGCTCGCCAGCGCGCAACGCGTGCGGGCGTCGGCCGCCGAGATGCAAGGGCGACGACGGGTCCAATTTGCGGCCGGCCAGATCGGCCGATTGCGGTTGCTCGGTGCCGAGGAGGCGTTCGTGCAGGCTGAGCAGGGGGCCCTGACCGCCTCGGTCCACGATCGAGACGCATTGGGGGAGCTCGAGGCGGCGCTCTATCACCCCTTCCTCGTCCCTGCGGAGAGTCGTTGATGCCCAAAAATGTCTTTCTCCCTCTCGTCGCGACTCTGACGGTGGCATTGGGGGCCAATGTTGCGCTCGCTGCCGGGCTCGCTCCTGTCACCCTCGACGCCAAAGCGATATCAGCCGGGCAGATCCGCGTGGCGCGGCTGATGCGCCTCACCGCGTCACCCCAAATTTCCGCCTACGGGTTTGTTCTCGATCCGGGACCGCTCGTGACCCTGGCGGCTGACGTGGTTGCCGCACGCAGCGCAGCAGCGGCGGCAAGCGCGAGGGCAGCGCTTGCGCGCAACGAAGCGCGCCGCGCCGTTCACCTCTATCGCGCGCAGCACAACATCTCACAGGCGGCGCTGCAAAGAGCACAGTCGACTCTCGCGGTGGCGGAGGCCGCCCGTGCCACGGCCGTTGCGCAACTCGCGCAATGGCGGACGAGGATGCTCGCGGACTGGGGCTCGAAGCTCTTCGCCGCCGCGCTGTCCGGAAGCGCGCCGCTCCCGCGACTCGAGAAGGGCGCCGCCCAGCTCGTCGAGGTGAGTCTGCCGCTCGGTCAGGGGCTGGCGAATCCGCCTGCGGAGGCGTCCGCCACGACTCCAAGCGGCGGGGGGGTGCAGCTGCGCTTCGTGAGCCGGGCGCCGCGAGCGGCCGCCGGGGTGGCCGGAGAGAGCTTCTTCTATTTGATGGCCTCTCGAGCGTCGGCGGCGATCGGCACTCCGCTCAGCGTCGAATTCAGCGCCTCCACGGGCAAGTCGGGTGTGCTCGTACCCCGCTCGGCGGTGGTGTGGCACCAAGGTGAGCTCTTCTCCTTCCGCGAGATCACGCCCGACTCATTCGCGCCCGTGCCCATTCCCGGTGCATTCGTCACCAAGAAGGGATACTTCGTACCGGAAGGAGCGGGGACGCTGCTGCATCCCGGCGACCGCGTCGTCATCGATGGGGCGGCGCTCCTGTACTCCGCCGCCACGCAGTCGCGGGCTGCGACGACGGGCGTTGCCAAGGATGCCGACGATGACGAAGATTGAGGCGTCTCGCTGATGCGCGCCGTCGTCGAATTCTGCCTGCGCTTCCGCTGGGTGGTCCTGTTCGCGGCGCTCGGACTGACCCTGCTCGGCCTGCTGGCAGTCATCCATGCGCCCTACGACGTGTTCCCCGAGTTTGGCCAGCCCACAATAACTGTCGTCACCAATGCCGCGGGACTTGCTCCCCGGCAGATCGAGGCGTTGGTGACGACGCCGGTCGAGGACGCGGTCAACGGCATTCCCGGACTCTCGACTCTGCGCTCGCAATCCATGGAAGGTCTTTCGGTCGTCACCGCGGTATTCCATGGAAGCACCAACGTGTATCTCGACCAACAGCTCGTGTCGCAGCGGCTCGGACCAGTGGCAGCGACGCTGCCATCTGGAGCAAAACCAGTCATAGCGCCGTTGCAGTCTTCCACTGGGGTTGCCCTCTCAATCGGCTTGACCGCACAGAAATTCTCGCGGATGCAGCTGACCGAGATAGCCCGGTGGACGATCCGCCCGGCGTTGCTTGCCGTACCGGGCGTGTCGAAGGTGGTCATCTTCGGCGCCCGCCCCGAGCAACTGCAGGTGCAATTCGATCCGGACAGGCTGATCGCGCTGCACACGGGCCTCAATCAACTGACCACGGCGGCGGCCGCAGCGAGTGCGGTTCGCGGGGCCGGCGTCATCGATACCCCGAATCAGCAGCTCTTTTTGATGAGCCATGGGCAAGCCACGACGCCTGCCGCGCTGGCGGGGAGCCTGTTCCTCCGCCGCGACCATCGCAGCGTCACCCTGGGCGAGGTCGCGCGTGTGGTCGAGGGATCGCCGCCTCCGATCGGCAGCGCGCGGGTGGGCACGAAGCCGGGCCTGGTGCTCGTCGTCGGATCGCAGTATGGCGCCAATACGCTCGCGGTGACGCGGGGACTGGATCACGCGCTGGCGACGCTCGCGCCGCTCATGAAGCGTGATGGGATCATCGTCCAGCCGAACGGCCTGCGGCCCGCTTCTTTCATCGACGCCGCGCTCCACGATGTGCGCAACTCATTGGGCGCAGGCGGGGTGCTCATCTTCGTGGTGCTGTACCTTGCGATGCGCAACTGGCGAACGGCCGTGGTTTCCTTCGCCGCCATTCCGCTGTCCCTGCTCGCGGCCGCATTGATCCTCACCTGGCTCGGATTCAGCCTGAATACGCTCTCGCTCGGAGGGCTCGCGATCGCGCTCGGCGAGGTGGTGGACGATGCGGTCGTGGGGGTTGAGAACATCCATCGGCGCCTCCGTGAAAACCGCGGGCTCGCCCAGCCGCGAAGCGCTCTGGCTGTCATGCTGGGCGCGACGCTGGAAGTGCGCAAGGCGGTGATATTCGCGACCTTCTCGGTCGTGCTGATCTTCTTGCCCATATTGCACTTGAGCGGCGTGGCCGGACGGCTGTTCCGCCCCCTGGCGCTGGCGTATATCCTCGCGATCCTGTCCTCGCTCGCCGTGGCGCTGACCGTCACGCCGGCCCTGGCGCTTTTTCTGCTCGGCCACGCTCCGCTCGATCCGGCCGATCCGCCGTTGCTCGCGAGGGCCAAGCGAAGCTACAGCCAGATGCTGGCCTTCGTCGATCGGCATCAGCGAGCGGTATTCGTTGCGGTGGCGGTCCTCGTGCTGGGTGGTCTCGCGAGCGTGCCGGTGCTGCGCACGAGCTTCCTTCCGCAGTTCAATGAGAACGACCTGATCGTTCACTTCGAGACGGCCCCCGGGACCTCGCTTACCGCCACGACGCGCGTCGGGGAACGCGCGATCGGTATCATGGAGCGGCTGCCGGAAGTCGCCCACGTGGTCATGCATGTCGGCCGGGCACATCTCTCGAATGGCAACGCGCTCACCAACAAAGCGGAAATCGACGTGGGACTGTCGGCCCAGGGCGATGCCGACAGCGCCGCCGCCGAGCGCAAGATCCTGGCCGCCGTCAGGGGAGCGCCCGGGGTGCGCTGGTGGGCGAACACTTTTCTCACCGAGCGTATTCACGAGACGCTCTCGGGGGTCACTGCGCCGGTAGTGGTGACGATCTTTGGGCGTCATCTCGCCGCACTGAACGCAGATGCCCGACGGGTGGCGGCGGCGCTGCGAGAGGTCCCGGGAGCGGCCGGTGTGCGCATTCAGGCGCCCCCCGGCACGCCGGAGCTGTCCATCCGCCTGGACCGCGCGGCGCTGACACGCTATGGGTTCACGCCCGCCGAGGTACTGCGCGCCATCCAGACGAGCTACAGTGGGCGCACAGTAGGCCCCTTCTAGACGGCCGGGCTCTCCTTCCCGATCGTCGTCGTGCTGCCGCCTAAGTTGCGCGCCGATCCGGCGGCAATCGGCAACGTGCCGCTCGTCAGCCCGTCGGGATTGGTCGTGCCCCTTGCGGCGCTCGCCCGCATCCGCGAGCGCTCGGGTCAGTCGGTCATCTTGCATCGAGGTGCCCAGCGCGTGCAGATGGTCACCGCCAATGTCACGGGCAGTGCCGGACGGTTTGTCGCTTTGGCGCGCCACCGTCTCGCGTCCGTCACGCTTGCGTCCGGAGACTATCTTCGTGTCGGAGGCACCGCAACCGCCTCCAGCCAGGCGCGGCTCGAGCTGCTGCTGGATTTCGGGCTTGCGTTGGCCGCAATCCTTGCGCTTCTCTTCATCGCTTTGCGCGATGCACGGACGGTGGGGCTGCTCACGGCAAACCTGCCCTTTGCATTGGTCGGGGGCATCGCTGCGATCTGGGTCGCAAGACTCCCGGTTTCTTTGGGCGCTGCGGTCGGATTCGTGACCGTGTTCGGTATCACGCTGCGAAACGCGATCATGCTGCTCTCGCACTACCGCACGCTGGTCTTGGAGGAGGGCCACCCGTGGAATCGGCAGACGGCCGAACTCGGTGCGATGCATCGCCTGGCGCCCATTCTCATGACCGCCTCGGTCACAGCGCTTGGCCTGTTGCCATTGGCAGTCCGTGCGCATGTGGCGGGGCAGGAAATCGAAGGACCGATGGCGATAGTGATTCTCGGGGGGCTCTTCAGCTCGACGGCCCTCACGCTGCTCGTGCTGCCCACATTGTCCCTTCGCTTTGCGCGATTTGATACCGCGGACATAGGGGAGGGGGCATGAGAGTCATCGAGCGCAAGTCCACTCGCCTGTCGTCTGCGATTGACCGACTGGCGGATCGACCGGCGGCAATGGGTGCCAGGCATTCACCGCCGGGTCACGGATGCCCGAGGCCCCCAGGAGCGAGCGGCTTCTCAGGGAGCCGAATGAGGTGAACCAGCGGCTTCCAAGGCACGAACGGTCCACCGGAGACGATGTTGCGGGGTGTCAAAGTGTGGCAAAATGTACGCAAGCCCTTGATTCCATGAGACACGAGCGGCCTGCAAAGCCGTCTACGCCGGTTCGATTCCGACCCTAGCCTCCAATAAAACGACATGTCGTGTTAGTTGTGCTCACCGTCACGTCGGAAAGAGGTCGCTGATAATCCGTTGAAATGTGCC